>CAJOLG010000001.1 GCA_905235315.1 uncultured Solobacterium sp.
ATGCTGGGCACCAGAATCCGCACATCGACACCGCTCTGCGCAGCCCGGCACAACGCAGACATCATATCATTATTAAGCACAAGATACGGGGTATCGATATAAATATATTTTTTTGCGTAGTTTACAAGATTCACATGCATCGAAAGGCCCATGTCCGCTTCATCCGTGGGTGTATCACTGAACGGCTGGTACCAGGCATCGGGATCCCCCGCACAGGTCTTGTACGGAAGATACCGGCTGTAATCGATCTCTGACTCATCGTTTTTCAGATAGGTATACATGCCGAGAAACATCAGGGTCATCGTCCGTACCGCTTCGCCTTTGACCATAACCGCAGAATCGCGCCAGTACCCGAACGGATGGGTCCGGTTTACGTATTCATCCGAGAGATTCAGCCCGCCGGTAAATCCGGTTTCATTGTCAATGACCGCAATCTTGCGGTGATCGCGGTTGTTCATGGTCATCAGCAGGGCCGGCCGTATCCGGTTGAACCGATAGGCTTCAATGCCGAGCGAGTTCAGATAGCTGTCATATCTTCTTGGAAGATCAAGCGCACAGCCAAAATCATCATAGATGATCTTGACTTCCACGCCTTCCGCTGCCTTCTGTTTCAGAACCTCAAGGATCTGATCCCACATCCAGCCAACGCTGATGATGTAATACTCCAGGAAGATAAACTGTTTTGCGTTCCTGAGTTCCTCAAGAAATGCGGGCAGGAATTCTTCTCCGCTGTTGAAATAAGTGACCGCGGTGTTCTGATAGACCGGAAACCCAGAGACCCGGAGCCCCTGATCAAAAACCCGGCACAGATGCGGATATTCCTCCGCAAGCCGGGTTCTGGTTTCCGGATTCTGTTCCAAAAGACCGCGCATGCGGCTGTCTGCTTCAATTGTTCCGTGGGCAAGACGTTTCGGCATCTTTCGGCCAAAGCACACCAAAAAAAGCACACTGCCCACAAACGGCAATGCAAGAACCAGAAAACACCAGCTGATCTTATACGAACTGTCTTCGTCTTTATTGATTACATAAACCGCAATCACAAGCGAAATCAGCGTGATCAGCCAGGTCAGGCTGTAATACAGAGCTGCGCGGTAAATGCCAAGTACCAGCAATGCGATCTGCAGAATCACAAGAAACGCCAGTAACGGTACTCTGCTGCCCAGGATTTTTTTCAATCGGCGCATACAGATATTATATAACGCTCAGTGCGGGAACTCGTATCTGTAGATTTCCTTAATCGTCTCTCCTCTGCGGTAAAGCCAGTGCTCTGAAGGCACATCGGTGGTTTCAATCAGAACTGCGCCGAGTTTTTCGATGGTTTTCCGGCTTGCGTCATTGTCCGGCGAACAGGTGATGATCACTTCCTCCATCCCCCGCTCCTTCGCCGCATCAAGCAGCAGCAGGCAGGCCTCATACGCATAATGATGCCCGCGGAAAAACGGGCTGATGCGGTATCCGATATTGCCGGCATAATAAAGCTCTTCATTCTTCCCTACCCGCAGATCACAGTTTCCGACACGCTGAAAAGACTGGTGCAGATAAATACCGTACACATAGGACGGGACATACTGATTATCCTCATCCGGTGGAATGATCTGCTCAACCACAAGATCCACAACGGGTCCGCGGATCCGGTTCCGCCGAAAAAACAGGTGCGGGAAGAGTTCCATATTGTTATTTTATACCCTCGTGAAAGAAGCGAATGCAAAAAAGACAGATTCCGCAGAATCCGTCTTTCATCGTTGTTCAGTCTGCCGCCGCCTCAATCAGCCCGCGGTAGATTTCTGCCAGCTCCTCTCTCTCGCCGTCCGTCATCTGAGACGTTTCATCCGCCAGGATAAAACTGTCCACCAGCGACAGATGGTGCCCGACGATTTCACCGTTCTTCACGGCGATCACTTCCGGAATCTGGAAGGTCGGCTCGCCATTCTCATCCAGTTCAAAGATCTGGGCGATGTAGCTGCACAGCTCATCATAGAGCTTCCTGGATTCCTCCGCATCCGGTGCGATCGGCATGTTGGTGTCAACATAGTATGCACGCACACCGTACTCCTTCAGAACCTCGTTGAGGACCGGCATGGCACGGTTACACCAGGGGCAGGTATCCGAGCTGTATACAAGAATTCCGGATCCCTTTTCCCGGAACAGGCGGATACTCTCCTGAAGCGTAATCAGCGCAAACGCGGGTTTATCATCATAAAGCCACTGATATCCGCTGAGATCGGCCGGGTCTTCCAGCGTGACAATATCCACCGGATTGGTGATCGTCACCGTTCCCGCTGCAGGCGGTTCTGTTTCCTGAACCTGTACGGCAGGCGAAGCGGTTTCCGGTTCGGGCTCTGCCGGCTCCGCTGCCGGTTTTGCGCAGCCAACTGTCAGCAGCACTGCTGCAGCGCTGATCCAAAATGCATTTCGTTTCATGTCAGTTATGATACTCCCTGCAGTTACACTCCGCAAGCAAACTGTCAGTCGTGCCGGACCACTTCACAGCTCTCATAGAGCTCCATGATCTTCTCATGGGTGCCGAAACCGCGGGTAAATGCGGTCGCTTCACTGCAGCAGCACCCGAACCGGAACGCTTCCACCGGATCGGAGGACCGCAGCGTATTCATAATGAATCCGGCAACCAGCGCATCCCCGGTTCCGATCATACTGACCGCCTGCTCCTTGTGCAGGATATCACAGGTATAGGCCCCTTCCCTGCATACCAGGAATGCACGTTTTCCCTCTTTATCCGTACAGATCATATTGGCGACTCCCTTTTCGTTGAATTCCCGGAGTTTCGCAATCAGCGAATCATCGTCAAAGGTTGTCCCGCAGCACTTCTGAAGATACGGAATATTGGTTTTGACAAGGAACGGATGAAGCGGAATTGCCCGTTCCGCAATCTCCCAGTCCGTGTTCAGACAGACTCTTACATGATCGTCCATCAGCCGTTCCAGCATGATCATGACCTCCTCGTCGAGATGACGCGGGCAGTTTCCTGCCAGAACAAAGAAGTCCCCTTCATCCAGACGGTTTGTTTTTGTCATCAGGTGTTCCATATCTTCCGTGGTGATATACGGCCCGGCAGCGTTGAGCTCGGTTTCCTTTTCCCCGTCAAGATATTTCACATTGATTCTGGTATGCCCTTTGGTATAGGTGAAATTCGGCTGAATAAAGGAATACTTTTCCAGCAGTGTAATATAGAAATCTTTGGTAAACCCGCCGAGAAACCCGCAGGCGTGACTCGGCACCTGCAGATTGTTCAGAACGATCGATACATTGATTCCTTTTCCGCCTGCTTCATAGTATTCCAGTGTACTGCGGTTACTCCCGCCGGGAGAAAGCCGGGTATCAGACTCCATGAAACAGTCAAGCGAGGGATTCAGCGTGCATGTAAAAATCATGATTCTACCTCCAAGGTCAGTTCAACGATCCGCCGGATCAGTTTTGACGCATCTTCCAGTTCCTCAACCACACAGTATTCATACGGGCCGTGGAAGTTTCCTCCCCCGTTTCCGAGATTCGGACACGGAAGGCCCATGAATGAAATGTTGGAACCGTCGGTTCCGCCGCGCACGGGGATATTTTCCGGTGTGTAGCCGATGTCGCGGATTGCGCGCATGGCGAGTTCCGATACCTCCGGGCACTCTGCGAGAACCTCTTTCATATTACGATAAGTATCGGCGAATTTCACTGTTACGGTTTTTTCGCCGTACCGGCGGTTCAGATAATCCGCGGTATCCTGCAGGAGCTGTTTTTCCGCTTCCAGCTTTGCGGCATCGTGATCCCGCAGGATGAAGGAGAGTTCTGCGCGCTCTGTATTGCCTTCCATGGAGATCAGGTGAATAAACCCTTCCCTTCCTTCGGTATGTTCCGGCGTCATCTCCTGCGGCAGGATCGATACCAGTTCCGCCGCAATCCGCGCTGCATTTTTCAGTTTGTTTTTGGCATCGCCGGGATGAATCGAGAATCCCTGTACCACGATTTCGGCAGATGCGGCATTAAAGGTCTCATCCGACATCACCGCTACCGTATCCCCATCCATCGTATATGCAAAATCTGCGTTCATGGCTGCCGGATCAAAAAACAATGCGCCTTCGCCGATTTCCTCATCCGGGGTAAACGCAACCGCAATCGGACCGTGTTTTACTTCCGGATGGGTTTTGTAATAGGACAGCGCCTCCATAATGCATGCAATGCCCGCTTTGTCATCCGCTCCGAGCAGAGAACTGCCGTCCGTCACAAGCAGCGTCTTTCCAGCCAGGCCCTTCAGCTGCGGAAAATCAGAGACCTTCGTTGTCAGCCGGTCATTCAGAATGATATCACCGCCGTCATAGTTTTCGATGACCCGGGGATTTACATTCGCCCCGGAATAATCCGGAGCAGTATCCATATGCGCGATAAAACCGACCGTTTTTACCGGCCGGTCAAGATTGGACGGAAGATGCGCATATACGTAACAATGCTCATTTACCGACGCATCCGCAAGACCCAGGTCCCGCAGCTCCTGTACCAGAAGATTGGCAAGCTCAAACTCCCGGGCAGCCGAGGGATGGGTACCGGATTCCGGATCCGATTCCGTATTGATCCTGCAGTAGCGGATCAGCCGTTCCAAAGCACTCATAACTGTTTTCCTCTTTTCTAAAGTTCCCGCAGCTGCAGTTCTGAAAATGTGCAGTCAAAATAGGAATCACCCCCGCTGCAGGCATAAATGCCGGCAACCACAGGCACTTCTCCCGGCGCAAACCGGAGCCATCGCATGTCGGAATACCGCTCCCCGTTGAAACTGTACTGAAACCGGACATTCCCGCTCCAATAGAGCACCCGAAGATACATCCAGCGGATTCCGTTTCCGATTTCCCGGCAGCTCCGATCGCCGTATCCGTCTGAGTAAACAGTACATGCAAGATCCAGACTGTCAGGCCGGCATTCGATACCGGCCTTTGACCAGTTGGTATTGTTGCGCTTCAGCAGGATGCCGCACTCGTCTTCCGGACGGCGGAACAGATAATCCACCCGGGCGGTAAAACAGAAGTTGGTCATCGGATCCAGCAGCATCCCGAATGCGTTTGTGCTGTCAAAAGAAAGCGAATGAAAACTCGTATACGGCTCCGTTTCCAGAACCAGGCGATTGTGTTCAAACATGTACATCGCCGGCCGGCGGAGCCAGTGCAGCTGGGAAGGATCAATTTCCCTCAGCATCAGTACATCTCCACATGGACGATCCGGCCGATCGTTCGCAGATTATCCGCAACTTCCTCAATCAGCGCGATCTTCGCATTCAGGCTGATCGGCGAATAGTCGATATTGGAATGCGCCGGATTGTCACTCAGCCCGACCATAAAGGTGATAATACTGGACTCCAGGAATGCCCTGACCAGACAGGAAGCCCCGTCCTCTTCTTTTGAAAGTTCCAGTTCTTCTTCGTACTGCGCATCTTTCGCAGCCCGTTCCAGATATCGCGCCACTTTCTGCAGGGTAAGAACCCCTTCCGTCACCAGATCCATTCCTTCAATAAAGCCCTTCGGAGGAACATCCGCTGACAGGCTCAGCAGGCTGTCCGTAAGGATTTCCTTTCCGGTAACGCGGGAGACAATATTTGATGTCGTGCCGCCGCAGCAGATCTTCTTGCCGGATGCGGAAAGCAGTTTGCGTACAACCTTCTCATCGTCCTCCGGCTGAGAAGGAGGTCCCACCATTACGCGGGTCTCCGCCGCAGGAACAACGGAAAGACAGCAGACGGTCGAATCATCTCCCGGCGCACCGCCGTAAAGATAATCAACGTTGGTCAGCAGAAGCCGCGTGACTTCCCGGGAGTTATCCATCGACGTTGTGGAATCGACCAGAAACTTTTCCACTTCATCATGACCCCAGCCGAAATTCAGTGACATTCCGACTCCGGCATGGAGCACGCCGTCCGAGAACGCAACAAAACGGTCGCCGGGATATACCAGCGTATTGGTGATATAGATCTTCCGTCCGTTAAGCTCTTCACACTGGCGTTCATGTTCAAGGATCGTTCCGTTGCGCATGATAATGCAGGCGGGATTGTCAAACTCCGCAATATATGCGGCTCCGTCGTAGTAGATCTGAACAATGGTAAACGTGGAATACGCCACCCCGCGCTCCTGACACACAGGAAGCGTATCGGCAATGGTTTCAACCGCGTCCGACAGCAGCATTCCCGAAAAAATCATCTCACTGAGAATCGTGCTCGTCAGTGTTGACAGAATATTCGCTTTTACGCCGCTTCCGAGGCCGTCCGCAAGAACCATCACCATACAGTCGTCGCTGCGCCGGATCTGAACCCGGTCGCCGCAGAGTTCTTCCCCGTAATGATTCAGTGACCGCCAGTAAGCGTCGATATAAATTTTTTCAGGCATTCTCGTCCTCATCCATTGATCGTTTCAGTTTTGTAAGTGCAACTTTCGAACGGGCAGTTGTTTCACCGAGCAGGCTGGCAATTTCCTGTACGGTGCGCATCTGCTCATCGATTACTTCTGTCGTTACATCAAATGTGCGTTCCCGCATCCGCCGCAGTTTCATCTCGCGGTCATTCTCCACGGTGCGGTCCATCAGAATCAGAACATAGAGATTCTGACTTTCAACATGCACGATTGCATGATCGATCAGCAGTTTGTAATTGTCATAGAAAATACGGATATACTCAGTCTTCCGTCCGGTCATCCGGATCAGCCGTTCAAGCGCATCATCCGGAAGCACGGTCATAATCGGCATACCGGTCGGATTGACCATTTCAAGATTCAGCATCTGCCGGGCGGAAGGATTCATCTCACGGATATTGAGATCCGCATCAAGAACCACAATGCCGTTCGGTGTATTTTCAATTACGACATTCGAAAGAGATTCCGCACGCTCCAGCGCCTCCGGCAGACAGATCCGCGGATCCGCTTTTCCGTCCAGCACTGCAATTGCCTTGAGACGGCAGGTCTCGTAGCCGCAGGCTCCGCAGTCATGGATCTTATCCTGGGAAACCTTGCCGAGGGCGATCATCTGTTTCTGGATTTCCTCTTCGGTGTGTTTCGGGCGCCAGATATCTTCCGGCTTCCATTCCGCGGAAAGATCAAGCGGCAGCGGACCGCCTTCGATCTTCGCATTCATATTTACATTTTCGCGGATCACGCTCTGGCCGAGCCACTCATTGTGTTTGAAGTGCGAAAGCAGCGGGCCTCCCATGCAGGAACCGATACAGGAGGACATCTCTGCGAAATATCCTTTCAGCGTGCCCTCCTTCATCGCCTCAAGCACTTTCTTGATCCGGTCTATGCCTTCCACATTAATGTATTTGTAATCTACATTGTCGTGCTCGATGCAGTTGAGAATTCCGCCCGGTGTCGGATACAGACGGGCAATGGAACCCTCAAAGTCATTCCAGTCCTCGGTCTCGCCTTCGGTAAGCGTGCCTTCGATCCACTGGATCAGTTCTTCCATTCCGATACATGCGTCCACTGCCCCGGCAAACCGCGCATCACGGATTTCCCTGAATTTGGCAATACACGGCGACAGGAAAACGATCTTCGCGTCCGGATATTCTTCCTTCAGCATCCTGCCGTGGGCAATCATCGGTGAAACGACCGGCGCCATATACGGCGTCAGTTCTCCGTATTCTTTTTCAATCAGGGAGTTGACCGCAGGGCAGCAGGTCGTGATGATGTTTTCCATCTTCCGCTCATCGATCAGATTACGGAATGCTTTTGTGACAAGTTTCGCTCCTTCGGCTGTTTCCCGGACCGCAGTAAACCCGCGGTTTTCGAGAATCTTCACCAGCGAGCCAAAATGCGGCCAGACCGACGCAAAACTCGGTGCTGCGCTGACAATAACGGTTTCGTGATTGTTGATCCATTCCCGGACCTGATTCAGATCAGAAATGACATCCTTCGCATCATGCGGGCATACACTGTAGCACTGTCCGCAAAGGATGCATTCATCTTCGACAATCGTCGGCCGGTTCTGCAGATATGTCATAGCGTTGGTCGGGCATGCCCGGACACAGCGCAGACAGTTGTGACAGTGACCCTGCTCAAGACGAATGTACTCGTTGCGCTGATTCATCATGACAGCGAGGCGGTCAGTTCGCGCTCAAGAACTTCCCGCGCATTCTGAGCAGTAACCTGTCCGATCTGACGGCCGTTGATCCGGATTCCAAGACCGATGTGGTTCTGGCATGCCTTCATACAGAAGGAACCCTTGACTGCGATCTTGTCTTCCCAGCCGTGCTCCTTGATGATTTCGTTCAGGTCGTTAACAACCTGGCTGCTCCCTTTAACATAACAGGCGCTTCCGATACAAATCTCAACGTTTACCATGTGTTTTCTCCTTCAAACTCTCTGTATTTTTTTATTCCACGTGCTTTCCGACTTCCATATCGACTCCGTCAAACGAGAAGATCTCCAGCGACTTCTGAATTGTTTTATTGTCCGCAGCCATATTTTCTTTCGCCATACGGCCCTTTCCGGACACCGCATCCGAGATGCATGCAGGTCCGGCGATACAGCCGCCCGGACAGCACATGCCTTCCAGAATATCAAATGTGAATCTCCCTGCCTGCATGATCTGCAGCTGCTTCTTGCATTCCGCTGCGCCGTTGGCCATGAACGCGGTATACGGGCCGTCCCCATGTTCTTTGGCTGCCTCGGCAACTGCCTGGGCGACACCGCCGCTGAATGCGAAGTTACGGGCGTAAACAGAAGGATATTCTTCTTCCGTCGCTTCCACTTCTTCCGGGTTGATTCCCTGTGATATCAGCATCGCCGCAAGTTCTTCATAAGTGAGAACGTAATCTACGACGCTGTAGTCTTCCATCGCCTCCTGCTTCTTGGCAAGGCACGGGCCGATAAATACGACACCGGCTCCCGGATGTTCGTACTTGATCTTCCGGGCAATTGCCTCCATCGGCGTTACCGTTGTGGACTTGTTTTCCATATAGAGCTTCGGGAAATGAATTCTCAGCATATTGACAAATCCCGGGCAGCAGGAAGTTGTCATCGGTTTGCCGTCTTTCTTGTGTTCTGCGAGTTCGCGGTACTCAAAGTCCGCCACCGCATCAGCTCCGACCGCAACTTCAACACACTTTGTGAAACCGAGCTTCTCCACACTCTTCAAAACCTGCGGCAGTGTGGTGTTTTCAAACTGTCCCTGAATAGACGGTGCGACAACGGCATATACTTCCGTTCCCATCCTGATCGCCTTGATAACCGGAACGACCCAGGATACATCCTCGATCGCGCCAAACGGGCAGGCACCTTCGCACTGACCGCAGTTAATGCACTTTTTATCATCAATTACCGCAATATTGTTGGCATCCCAGCTGATTGCCTGCACCGGGCAGTGGGCGAAGCACGGACGCTCTGTCACAACGATTGCGCTGTACGGACACGCTCTTGCGCAGGAGCCGCATTCCTTACATTTGGTATAGTCGATCTCGCTCCGTTCGCTGCCGATATGAATGGCACCGAAGCGGCAGGCCGCAAGACAGGATTTTGCCATGCATTTGCGGCAGTTGTCCGTGACACGGATCTTTTTGATCGAGCAGCCGTCACATGCGGCATCGATCACATGAATGATCTGACGCGCATTCGGTTCAATCTCTTCCCGCGCCATTTTGCCCATCGCGAGGCGTACCCGCTGGCGCAGCACCTCCCGCTCCTTGTATACACAGCAGCGGTACCGCGGCCCGTCAAGCGATACGAGATTTCTGGCGTACGCCTGAACTTCATCCTCAATTACGTCACCGTCAAACGCCTGCTTGCAGATATTCACGAGAATATCAAACTTAAACTGGCGTGACTCGTGGGTAAACATGTTTGCCATAATACTGTTCTCCTTTATTTCGTTTTCCGATTATTCCGGTTTTTCCAGGGTCCGGAAACTGTGCTCATACTGCATCCCGTACTCCAGCTTGCGCATAACGGATTCATCCGTAAGGCGCCGGATAATGAGGCGGGCAAACTCAATGGTTGCGCCCATGCCCCTGCCGGTAATCACATTTCCGTCTTCCACCGCCAGTTCGGTTTCATAAATACCGCCGTATGCGTCATCCGCAAAATCCGGAAAGCTCGTGTAATGCTTTCCCTTCAGGATCCCCAGATGGCCGAGAACAGACGGTGCTGCACAGATTGCACAGGTCAGTTTTCCGGCCGCAAAATGTTCTTTCAGGGCCTGTCTCAGCGGTTCGAACCCATCCAGGTTCATCGTGCCGGCCTTTCCGCCGGGAAGAATCAATACATCATACCCGGAAGGATCAATTTCCTTCCATACTTTGTCTGCGAACAGGCGCACACCATGAGAGGTTTCCACAATCGGATCATCCGTGATTGAAACGGAATCCACCGGGATTCCTGCCCTTCTGAGCATATCGATTGTTATCATCCCTTCACAGTCTTCAAACCCTTTCGCAAGAAAAACTGCGCATCGCATTATGCGTCTCCTTTACTTTGTTAAAATTATAACATGCTCGGACCGGTTCTCCTACACAATCCCGGCTGCTTCCCGCAAAAAAGAGACCCGCATTGCCTGCGGATCTCCTCGTGCTTATTCTGTCTGCGTTTTTCGGCGGATTCGACCGGATGGCTGTCGGCGTTGAACCACTATGAATCTCGGTGATAAGGAGGTATTATTCAAAATGATCTGCTGTGTTCCGTCACATTCCAGGAAACCAGACTCGTGCTTTTTCAGCGTATTCACTTCCGAAATTCCTGCCCGGGCAGATCGGCGCCGCCCTCAAGCATCCTTTCCGGCGAAGCGATCGGAACAACACGTTGTACGCATCACCGACGGGCCATCGTTACCGCCCGCAGACCTGTAGCTTTGTTTACGCAGGCTCGTCTCTGAAATCAGACGGCACTGCCATCAGAAATTCCCGGTCCCATGTGTTACCTCCCGGATAATTGTTTTTTCTATCCTTCTTCACTTTCGTGATAACCGAAAAACAAAAATATTGAAACCCCTAACATTCTCTGCCAGCTGTGTTATACTGATTGTTGGGTGCAGGGATTGCACTTTTTTTATTTTTAAAGGCAAGCGGATTCCTTCGCCTGCCTCTTTGTGATTGTTTCAGTCGCTGTCTTCGTCCTCCAGACGGCCGAGCTCACGTGCATGCCGTCTGCGGTCGATAATCGTCAGATACTTCTTCCGCACCCGGATATCCGACGGTGTAATCTCAACCAGTTCATCATCATTGATAAACTCGATTGCCTGTTCCAGCGTCAGGATACGCGGCGGAACCAGTTTCATCGCTTCGTCGTTTCCGGTGGAACGGACCGCGGTCATCTTCTTGTTTTTGATCGGGTTGACGGTCATATCACGGTTCTTTGCGGATACCCCGATGATCATGCCCTCATATACCGGTGTCTGCGCACCGATGAAGAGCTGACCGCGCTCCTGGATATTCCAGAGCGCATATGTCATCGCCCCGCCTGTTTCCGTGGAAATCAGCGCACCGTTCTCCCGCTGGGGAATATCACCCTTCCAGGGTTCATACCCATACAGGCGCTGCACCATGGTGCCTTCCCCGTGGGTGGTATTGATGAAATCGCTCCGGTAGCCGATCAGGCCGCGGGTCGGAACCGTATAGGTGATCCGGGTATAGCTTCCTTCATCTTCCATATTCTTCAGCATGCCCTTGCGGATATTCAGTGCCGAAATCACGGTGCCGCTGTATTCATTCGGAACATCGCATACGACTTCCTCGATCGGTTCGCAGGTCTGGCCGTCGATCTTCTTCAGGATGACTTCCGGCCGCGAGACTGCGACTTCATATCCCTCACGCCGCATCTGCTCGAGCAGAATCGTGAGATGAAGTTCCCCGCGCCCGCTGACCTTGAAGGTATCGGTGGAATCGGTCTCTTCCACCCGCAGACCGACATTGACTTCCAGCTCTTTTTCAAGCCGCTCCCGGATATTGCGGGATGTGACAAATTTGCCGACCTTGCCGGCAAACGGGCTGTCATTGACCATGAAGTTCATGGACAGGGTCGGCTCCTCGATCCGGATTACCGGCATCGGATCCGGGCTGCCTTCCGGGCAAAGCGTATCCCCGATGGAAATATCCGGGATGCCGGAAATCATGACGATTTCCCCGCACTGTGCTTCCGGTACCGCGACCCGGCTGAGTCCTTTGTATACAAACACCTGGTTTGTTTTTCCTTTGGTGTTCTTTCCGGATTTGTTGCAGACATCATAAACCGTCGCTTCTTTCAGCGTGCCGGAGTAAATCCGGCCGATCCCGAGACGGCCGATGTAGTCATCATAGGCCAGGGCACACACCTGCATCTGGACGTTTTCATTCATGAGGTCCGGATATGCCTGGGCATGATGAATGATGGTCTCAAACAGCGGTGTGATGTCTTCGTTGGTATCGTTGTCCCAGTCGTAGCGGACAATGCCCTGCCGGGCAACCCCGTAGAGAATCGGGAAATCAAGCTGATCGTCCGCCGCGTTGAGATCGAGGAACAGATCATAGACTTCATCAATGACCTCCTCTGCCCGCTGGTCGGGTTTGTCCATTTTATTGATGAGAAGAATCGGGCGAAGACCGATTTCAAGACTCTTCTGCAGAACAAAACGGGTCTGCGGCATCGGCCCTTCACTGGAGTCAACCAGAAGAATGACGGTATCCACTGTTTTGATAATGCGCTCCACTTCCGAAGAGAAGTCCGCATGGCCCGGGGTATCCACGATATTGATCTTGTAATCCTTATAGGTTACCGAGCAGTTCTTGGAATAGATCGTGATTCCGCGTTCCCGTTCCAGGGCGTTGGAATCCATAACACAGTCAACGACTTTCTCATTGTCTTTAAAAACATGACTCTGTTTCAGAAACGCATCGACCAGTGTGGATTTTCCCGCGTCAACATGTGCGATCACGGCTATATTGATAATCTTCTGATAGTCCATAGTCCTTCACCCTCAAAACCTAATAATTATATGGTTCGCTGTCCTTTTTGACAACTCAAAACACGATGAATATGCTCCTTTCGCGCCTCTTGCCTCCCCGTACCGCTTCTGCGGCCGGGGAAAAAGAAAACACATCTTCGCCGGGAAGATGTGCATTTCACAAATGGTGCACCAGACAGGACTTGAACCTGCACGAATCTCTTCATACGCCCCTCAAGCGTACGTGTCTGCCATTCCACCACTGGTGCGTGCTTTGTTATTATAACAGGTTCATCGATTTCGTCAAATCATATATAATTTTTTTTATGAAAGAATTTCTTCGCCGTTCCGCCGCAGTGCTCGCGGTCCTTTCGCTTACGGGATGTTCCGTTCCGGAAGAGCGCCCGGTACAGCTGAATCCCTCCGAATACAAGCCGATGGAAACCCTGGATCTCCATTGTGATTATGTTTATCTGATCGACCCCGATACCGGGCAGACGCTGATCGACCGCGGTTCGGAAGACAGGATGTATCCGGCCAGTCTTACCAAAGTGATGACATCGATCATCGCGATTGAGGAGATTCCGGATCCGGAACATGTCACGATTGAGTTTACCCAGGAAATGCTGAACGGGCTGATCGCCGCAAGTGCGAACCGGGCCGGCTTTCTTCCGGGGGATTCTCCGACGGCGCTGGATCATATATACGGAGACCTGCTTCCTTCCGGGGCGGACTGCTCGCGCGCCCTTGCCTTTTATATCGCAGGCGATGAAGAGGCCTTCGTTGGGCTGATGAACGATAAAGCGGCAGAACTCGGAATGAACGATACGCATTTTGTGAACACCTCCGGCCTGCACGATGATGATCACTATACCACCTGCCGGGATATGATGACCCTCTATCTCTACTGCATGAAGAATGAAACCTTCATGGACATTCTCAGGACACAGGTCCACACCTCCGTGCCGGTAACCCACTTTCCAAACGGCCTTGGCATGACAAATTTTGTGCTCATGTATATCAATCAGGAAAATCCGCAGTATCAGGATTATCAGATTCCCGGATTTGTGGCGGGAAAGAGCGGGTATACCATCGAGGGGCAGTACACGCTCGTATCCAATGCGGACATCAACGGCATGAACCTTGTGATGGTCAATGCCCACGGCTAT
Source organism: uncultured Solobacterium sp. (assembly GCA_905235315.1). GTDB lineage: Bacteria > Bacillota_I > Bacilli_A > Erysipelotrichales > Erysipelotrichaceae > Bulleidia. Next base: position 14,049 of record CAJOLG010000001.1, read on the forward strand.
GTGGAACCCCATTACCCCGCAAGTATCGAAGATGCCTCGGTGGTGTACAACTGGTACCGGGAACACTTTGCGCGGCAGACCCCCGTTGAGGAAGGCCAGTCCTTCGGAAGCGTTCGGGTGCGCAATTCCTTCGGAAACAATATTGAGGCAGTTGCGGCAGAAGGCTTCACCGCCGATCTGCCGAATGACGAAAACCTGCATCTGTATATCGATCTCCCGGAGACAATCCAGGCCCCGGTTGCGGCCGGGGAGCGGATCGGATCCGTAACGGTTTATTCGTATGACCGGCGGCTTCGGACAATTGACCTCCTTGCCTCAGACGCAAGACCTGTGAGTTTCTTCGGCAGAATCCAGACCGGTCTTTATGACTATACCGGAGGCCGTGTCTGGCTCGGAGTCATTCTGATCTGCCTGATCGCGGCAGCCTTCTTCTGTCTGATCGTCCTGCTCACGCTGAGTTACCGCCAGAACCGGAAGAAAACACGCAGACATTCCAGCACAAACAGAACAGAACATAAAAACTGAAGGCCGGATTTGATTCCGGCCTTTGTCTGTTTATTATTCCTTCTTTTCTTCCCCTTCCGTAATCAGCGGCAGATCTTTTCCGCACTGAACGCATTTCAGCGCAAGGTAGCGGTTTTCCGTTCCGCAGTACGGGCATGTTCTGGACGCCAGTGTTTTTTCCGGAAGCCTGGCTCCGCAGTTCGTGCAGAATTCATTCTCGGCAGGCATCGGTTCGCCGCAGGACGGGCACAGCTTGTATTTGCTGAGTTCCCTGTCTTCAATCGCATCAATCATGCTGTCCCAGCGTTTTGACAGCGTATCAATATCGGGAAGTTCGGTTTTCTTTTCGGTACCGGAAAATTCCACCGGCACCTCTTCTCCCTTTTCCATTGCCTCAAGGGATTCGGTAATCCGATCCGCAGCTTCGTTGATCGTGCTGATTGCCTTCTCAGTCATCGGTTTATCAAACGTTTCAGAAAATTTCTTTTCCACCTGGTCAAACAGGTTATCGCCCACTTCTTCGAACTTGCTCTTTTTCCCGTTAAACAATCCATCAAACAGTCCCATTGTCCGTTTCCCTCCATTAATTATTCTGTGCCTGCAGACGCTTCTTTTCAATAAATCCCGTGATTTTTCCTGCAATGGAATGAACCAGGGCGCCTGCCAGTATCGTCATTGCCAGGATGATCAGGCTGTACACCCAGCCGCGGTATTCAAACGGAAGCCGCGCAAGCGGGGTTTCCCGGAAGAACCGAAGCAGCAATTCAAAAATCAGATAAACTTCCAGCGAGATCGTACCAATCCCGGAAAGAAACTGTACCGGTGCCGTGAAACTGCGTTCTGTCAGGAACGCCGTAAGTCCGGCCGCAAGAAACAGCAGCGGAACTTCAAACAGAAGCACGGAATACCACCGCAGAACCCAGTCCAGGGTGCTGTATGCGGCTGCAGCCCCGCTCTGGCAGAGAATCATAAGAACCGTTCCCAAAAGAAATCCGGCTGCCATCCCTATTCCTTCCTTTGCGGTAACAGGCTTTTTTTCATACACCCGCTGCGCAGTGCAGAGTCCCAGCAGGAAGGAAGGTGTCCGGACAAAGAACAGGTTCTGCGGGGTTCCCCGCATCAGAAAACCCGAAATCAGCGAAGCGGCCCAAAACAATGTAAACCACACCCGTCTGTGCCTGGAATCCAGGGCAGCGAGGAGCAGCGGGCTCAGAAGATAAAGCACCGTGATTCCGGAGATAAACCACATGGACAGATCATTCCGCAGCCAGAATGACAGCGTCGAGGCAAGCAGCACGGCATAGCGCTTTCCGGTCTGTTCCATGAAGCAGCGGATGATCACGATTATGAGATATGCAGGAAAGATCCGCAGGAAGCGGCGTCTGTAGAAGGCGGCGATTCCGTCATGATTCCGCTTCCATGAAAAATACAGACCGACAGCCGAGAGATACAGGAAGCAGTCCACCCCGCAGTAACCGGTCGCTTTCAGATACGCTGCAGGAGGCCACGAAAACCAGATCGTGCTGTGCAGTAAAACGATCCAGAGCGTTGCTCCTCCCAGCAATACCCCGCGGTATCTGCTGAGAATCCCCCAGTTTCGGATATCTGACGTTCGGCGTGTCACAGGTCTTCTCCGTTTGAGAACAGACGCAGCCATTTGATGGAACCCCGCAGGCAGCTGAACCCGTTCTGCGCACACTCGGAAAGAGGCCGCTCTGCACTGCCTTCATACTGATTCACAGCGGCTGCACCGCCCCGTAAAAACCGATCTCTGAATCTCATACCGCCATGTGCCTCCTTCCGTCAAATTCATCCTAGCATGGAACCTGCCCGCATATAAAAACAGTTGTCGGAAAAGACAACTGTCTTTGGGCCGGATTACTCACCAAGCAGGACTGAAAGATAATCCCGCATGTATTCCGGGAGAGTCGCAGGCGACTGCGCGGATATGATATTGCCGTCAATCACCGATTTTTCATTGACCCATACTGCGCCGGCATTTGTCATGTCATCCCGGATACCGACGGTACTGGTGACGGTCTTCCCGTTCAGAATACCGGCAGAGATCAGCACCCACCCGGCATGACAGATCTGGCCGATCGGTTTCCGGTCTGCGTTCATCTGCCGCACGATATCCAGCACCGCCGGATAGCGTCTCAGTTTGTCCGGTGCCCAGCCGCCCGGAACGAGAATTCCGTCATAATCGGCTGCGCTCACCTCATCAAAGGTCATGTTCACCTCACAGGGAACGCCGTATTTTCCGTGATACAGTCCTTTCCTCGGTCCGACGATATCTACCGTGCATCCGGCCTCACGAAGCCGGTAGACCGGGTACCAGAGCTCAAGATCTTCAAAACTTTCCTCCACAAGCGCAATAATCCGTTTCATGTAATCCTCCTTCTGATTATAGATTTCTTTCCAATTGATCCGTTCGATGCCGGAGTGCATTCCTTCGGCAGAACAGTGCGGTTCTTCTGCTTTTATTGTAACGACGGACAGCGTATGCATACAAGTCCGATACCCGTGTGAAATCTCTGTCTTCAGGAAATAAACAATTTCGGTTATGATTTTTGAAAAGAACAAGGAGAATTTACCGTCATGAGCCATAATCCCCAGGTACTTGACGCGCTCAACCGCGCTATAGATGCCCTCAATGAACTGAAAACCCTGCTGGAAGCAGAAGAAGCGGAACCTGCCGCTCCGGAAGCGGCGAAGCCCGCGGTGCAGGAACCGGAACCCGAACCGGAACAGATTGTCCTGATTCCGCCGGAAAAACCGGAACCTGCGCCGGAATTGAAGGAACCGATTGAACTGGCTGAACCTGAAAAAACAGCAGTGCCTCAGGCAGAGCCGATCCTGCTGGAACACCCCGAATCTGCGGCGGCGGAAGTAAAGCGCCCGATTGAACTGGAACTTCCCGAACGCGAAGAGCCGGCGAAACAGCCGGATCCGGCACCTGCGGATCGGATCCTGATCTGTCCCCGCTGCGGAAAGAAGATCGACCACGGATTCAAATTCTGCATGTACTGCGGTGAAAGTCTTCAGACAGCCGCTGCGCCGCTGACCTGCAGCGCCTGCGGGAAGCAGCTGCGGCCGGGCAACCGCTTCTGCGTATACTGCGGCACGCCGGTACAGCAGTAGAACACATTTGAAAAAAACTGCATTCCCAAAGCCAACAGAGACAAGGGATGCAGTTCTTTTTTATTTCAGTAATTCCATGGATTTGCCGGATCCGGATCAGTCGGATCCCAGCCGCGGTTCTCGCTCTCCGGGTCGATATATGACGGTTCCGGTTTTCCGAGCGGGCCGGGATTACCGGGGTCATCATAGATTTCCACTTCGGTTCCGATCGGACAGTTGTTGAAAATCCATAGTGCATCGCTTACGGCGAGCCGGATACAGCCGAGAGAAGCTTTCGTGCCGAGCTTGTTGTATTCAAGGTATTCGACATCCCCTTTGTTCATGGAATAATACGGCACTGAATGAAACAGGATATCGCCCACGATATCGGTTGCGTACTGACCGTACACCCCGCCGAACAGGGCACGCCAGGTACTGCGGTTGAAGGTATGAAAAACGCCCACCGGTGTCGCAGCGCCGGTTGAACACACCATCGCCTTCAGCGGAATCGTGTAATTGCCGTCCGCATCTCTCGAATACACCGTAACCGTGTTCAGTTCCCGGTTGACGCGGATGCGGTACGGGTTTTCGTTTTCCGGAACCTTGTTTACAACCAGACGGAATTCTGTTTCTGCCCGGTGGCCGTCAAGATCCAGCGCCGTTACGGTAACCGTATATTCGCCCGGCGTATCAAGATCCGCATCGGTCGCAATGCAGTAAGTGCCCGCGGTCTCTGTCTCACTGCGGGTGAGGTCCCCGTCTTTCCCGTCGGTTACGGACACGACATTGGAGGCAATCTCTGCGGGATCCGCCCCTGCCTGCAGTTCCATCACCTCTTCGTTCAGTACAATCTCCGGCACCGTATTGTCCCGTACTTCCACTGTGACCGGAAACGAGCGGGATACGGTTTCGCCCCAGGAAGTCGTTCGGCTCAGTGTCAGGATCAGCGGATAACTTCCGACCGTTCCGGTATCCACATTCCCTTCTGCCGTCAGTTCCCCGCCGGAATAGCGGACTGCAGTGCGGATATCAAAGTCGGTTCCGCAGTCGATCTTCAGCGAAGCTTCCTGTGCCTCCAGCGTCATCGCATCATAGATTTCCTGCTTTTCCGTTTCCTGCAGGCGGTTCCGATATGTCTCACGCACCATGAAACCCGCTGCCGCAAGCACCGCAAGTGCGGCCGCTCCCAGCAGGATCTTAACCGGTGTTCGCATTCTTCTTCGCTTTGTCATCCTGTCTTTCCTCACGGTTCATATCCGGCAGCTTCCGCCGGATCGTATTCAGTACTTTCTTTTTGTTTCGGACCCAGTCCGGTGCGATCAGCAGTTCTCCCGGCCCGTCTCCCGTCATGCGGTGAATCACCGTCTTTGCCGGAAGAATGCGGATGAATTCCGCAGCGATATCCGTATACTCCTCCAGTGAAAGCAGCGGAAACGGATGTTCTGCATACTCTTCCGCCATTTTTGTGCCCTTCAGAATATTGAGCATCTGGATCTTGATTCCATCAATGCCGGGGTTCATCGCCGCAAGATACCGTGCGGTTTCCAGCATGTCCTCCCGGCTCTCTCCCGGCAGGGACAGAATCACATGGACAATTACGGTGATTCCTGCGTCCTTCAGCTTCCGCACTGCTTCTTCAAATACCGGCAGTGAATATCCGCGGGCGATCCGCCGTGCGGTGCGTTCATGCATGGTCTGAAGACCGAGCTCCACCCAGACCGGTTTGATTCGGTTCAGATCCGTCAACAGCTCCATCACCTCATCCCCGAGACAGTCCGGTCTTGTGCCGATGGAAACAACCGCAATATCCGGCCGGTTCACCGCTTCCGTATACAGCTTTCGCAGGCGGACAGGATCCCCATAGGTATTCGTGAATGACTGGAAGTAGGCGATGTACCGGTCAGATCCGGGTTTTGCGGCAACGCGTTTCTTCGCGGAACGGATCTGCGCATCGAGGTTTCCCGGCGGGGACGCAAACTCTCCGGAGCCGCCCTGGGAACAGAACGTGCAGCCTCCGAAGGCAAGCGTACCGTCCCGGTTCGGACATGTGCATCCCGAACTCAGCGACAGCTTGCGGAGTTTGTGGCCGTATTCCGTCTTCAGATAGTCAGAAAGCATCCTCATACTGCTTTCCATTATAGCCCGGCTGCACAACGCGCGGACCGTCTTATCACTATGGACGCCAAACCCGGCAATTTGCATTTTTCGTCATTCATAACGGCAATTTATTGTAAAATTAGTCACATGAATACAAAAGGGAACGTGCGAAAGCATATCGATTATCCGCGTCTGACGATGTTTCAGATGATCCAGCGTATGGCGGAACAGTACCCGACTGCACCGGCATACGAGTTTTTCGGAAAGAAAACGTCCTACCGGCAGTTTGTCGCAAAAATTGAGCGTGCAGCACGCGCTTTTACATCCATGGGTATTCGGAGAGGTGACGCTGTCACCATCTGTATGCCGAATACACCGCAGGCACTCGACTGCTTCTATGCCCTGAACCGGATCGGCGCTATATGCAATATGGTTCATCCCCTCAGTGCACAGAAAGAAATTACGTTCTTCCTGGACTTCTCTGACAGCCGGATGATTCTTACGATGGACATGTTCTACGAAAAAATAGACGCCGCAATCCAGGAATGCGATCACCCGGTCACGATTCTCACCGCGCGTATGCAGGATGAGCTCGATCTGATCAAAGGGATCGGATATGCATTCACAGAGGGCCGGAAGTTCCGCAAATTCCCGAATACCGGTTACGGTATTACGTGGACCTCGTTTGTGGCCAAAGGAGTCCCCAGCATCCGGCTTCCCGAGCCGGTCTATAATCCAAAGGCAACTGCTGCCATTCTGTACAGCGGCGGAACCAGCGGAACACCGAAAGGCATCTGCCTCTCCGATCAGAATTTCAACGCCACCGCACTGCAGGCTACCGAAGCGATGCAGCAGCCGATCGGGCCCGGCGATACGATGCTGTCGTGCATGCCGGTATTCCACGGCTTTGGTCTTGGAATCAATATCCATACGATTCTGATCAACGGCGCAGAGTGCATCCTGATGCCGTCCTTCAACGGCAAATCCTACGCGGATATGCTGCTGAAAAAACACCCGAGTTTTATTGCCGGCGTTCCGACCATCTTCGAAGCGCTGCTCAATATCGAAGAACTGAAAGACGCGGATCTCTCCTTCCTGAAAGGAATGTTCTGCGGCGGAGATGCGCTCAGTGTGGAACTGAAGAAAAAAGTGGATACCTTTCTGCGTGAACATCATGCGTCCATTCAGGTGCGCGAGGGCTACGGCCTTACCGAATGTGTAACGGCCAGCTGCCTGACGCCGCCCGATACCTACCGTGAGAATTCCATCGGCCTTCCCTTCCCGGATACGGAATACTGCATTGTCCGCCCCGGAACGGATGAAGAGCTTCCTCCGATGGAGGAAGGTGAAATCATTCTCCGCGGCCCGTCTGTCATGATCGGCTATCTGAAGAATCCGGAAGAAACCGCGCAGACCCTGCGCAAGCTGCCGGACGGCAATATCTGGCTGTTTACCGGTGACCTCGGTTATATGGATAAAGACGGCTATGTCTACTTCAAGCAGCGGATCAAGCGAATGATCATCACCAACGGATACAATGTCTATCCCGGACAGATCGAAAACATCATCGATTCCTGCCCGGAAGTCGCCTACAGCTGTGTCATCGGTGTCAAGGACCCGCGAAGAATGCAGAGAGTCCGGGCGTATGTCGTTTTGAACCAGGGCTATACCGGTGATGAGGAAATGAAGAAGAAGATCAACGATGTTCTCAGCATGCACGTCGCCGCATATGCCCTTCCGAAAGAAATCGAATTCCGCTCCGAACTTCCCAAGACGCTGGTCGGAAAAGTTGCTTACCGCAAACTGGAAGAGGAAGCGAATGCCGAGGCCGAAAACAAGGAGGGTGCAGGCGTATGAGTGAACCGAGAAAACGCAGATGGGGAGACCGCCGCGACGGATACAAAGTAAAGGTCCCCGGTCTTCAGACCGTTATGGCAAGTCTTATGCCCAACCGTACCGACTGCGAATGCTATCTGAGGGAAGAGATCGATATTACAGATCTGCTGCCCTATCTGGAACAGAAAAACGCATCTCACCCGGAATACCGGACAACGCTGTTTCACTGCTTTGTCATGGCACTCACCAAGATGTTCCGTGAGCGCAGCCGAATGAACCGCTTTGTGCAGGGCGGCACAATGTACGAGCGTTACGATGTTTCCGTAGCCTTTGTCGCAAAGCGCAGATTCTCCGAACAGGGCGAAGAGGCGCTGATGTTTCTGACACCGAATGCCACGGATACCCTGGATGATATTTCGAAAAAAATCATCGGTGATGTCAATGAGACCCGCAAAAGCGAGGTCGCGACCGGCGGTGTTGATGAGCTTCTTGACAAGTTTGCGGCGATGCCGAAACTTCTGATGATGTTTCTGGTATGGATCATCCGCTGTCTTGACTTCTGGGGCATCAACCCGAAGTTCCTTACCGACGGAGATCCGAACTACAGCAGTATCTTCATCAGCAACCTCGGCAGTATCAAATGCCCTTCCGTATATCATCATCTGAACAACTACGGCACCAACTCCTTCATGCTGACGATCGGCACAATGCATAAGGCAGAGGTTATCATGCCGGACGGCAGTAAGCAGATTCGTGATTTCGTCGATATCGGCGCCACCATTGATGAGCGTATCGGAGACGGATTCTACTTCGCCCGCAGCCTGAAACTGGTCAAGTATATCTTCGCGCATCCCGAACTGCTGGATGAACCGCTGGAAACTCCCAGCAACTTCGATTACAGCTAAGCAGAAAAAAAGAGAGCGACTGAACTGCTCCGCGAAAACGCAGACAAGTTCAGATTATCTCTTTTTTTATCTTCCGAGGAATATTCTGATTCCGATCACAATCAGGATCACGCCGCCGAATATGGACGCTTTTCCGGAGAGCGCGGTTCCGGCTTTCCGGCCGATCAGAAGTCCCGCAATACAGATGACAAACGTCACAACCGCAATAATCAGGGATGCGAAGAAGGCGCTCGCCGCATTATACTCCGCAATCGTAAAGCCGACAGAGAGCGCATCAATCGAAGTCGCAATTCCCTGCAGGATCAGATCTTTGCCCGATACCCTGCCGGAGGTTTCTTCCGATCCCGATGCAGCATGAAGTCCCTCGAGAATCATTTTTCCGCCGATATACCCCAGCAGGATCATCGCAATCCACGGAATCAGGGTGCGGAACGCATTGAAGTACGTTACAACCGTGTGGACGCAGAACCAGCCGACCATCGGCATCAGAAACTGAAATCCCGCAAATGTCCCGGCAATCAGACACATCCGTTTCCGGCTCATGCGGGGGTCGTTCAGCCCGTTTGCCAGGGATACGGAAAACGCATCCATCGCAAGACCAACTCCCAGTAAAGCGGCATTTACAATAAAGCCCATCAGATTTTCCATACTCATCTCCATCAAAAAACCGGACTGCCATGCCCGATTATGACGATCTTCTCCGGCTCCGCATGGCAAAAACCCATGCGTGAGTCTCGCTATTTAAAGCAGACCAGGCGCTGTGCCAGTATGTTGATCTGCTGCCTGAGGCCAGCTACTCCCCCACGATGTAGTCAGTTTCCCATCCGATATGGCGGTTAGTCAATCATAACCAAATCTTTTTCGTTTCCCTGCCGCAATTCGGTTTATCATAAAAGAAACGAAAGGGTTCTGTTATGTTCAAAGAATATCGTTATGACGGCTCCAAGCCGCTCCGTCTCAGTAAAGTGAAAACGGATGAGACCTCTCTCTGCAAGGAACGTGAAGAGGCAGAAGCCAAGCTTGCCAAAAACAACAAAAAAATTGATTCCCTTCAGCAGAAGCTGTACGCCGAGAAAAAAGAGGGCGTGATCTTCCTGTTCCAGGCAATGGACGCTGCGGGAAAAGACGGCACCATCCGTGCTGTGCTCCAGTGCCTCAGCCCGCACGGTGTTTATGAAGCCGCATTCAAGTCACCGACCTCCGATGAACTCGCACATGACTATCTCTGGCGGATTGCCATGATGGTCCCTGCCAAAGGTGAAATTGCGATTTTCAACCGCAGTCAGTATGAAGATGTTCTGATCGGAAAAGTCCGCGAACTGTATAAGACACAGACGCATGCCGACCGCATCAATCCGGATCATGTGATTGAAAACCGGTATGAGGAAATCCGGAATTTTGAAAATTACCTGTACAACAACAGTGTCCGGACCGTAAAGATCTTCCTGAACGTTTCAAAGGATGAACAGGCCCGCCGCTTCCTTTCCCGGATCCAGGAGCCGGAAAAAAACTGGAAGTTCTCGGAAGCCGACTGGAATGAGCGGAAATACTGGGATGCCTACCAGACCGCGTTTGAAGATGCGATCAACGCCACCTCCACCAAAAACTGCCCGTGGTACGTTGTGCCGGCCGATCATAAATGGTACATGCGCTATGTTGTCAGCGAAATCATCCTGTCGACGCTGAAGGATATGGATCCTCATTATCCGGCAGTCACGGAAGACCGCCTTGCGGCATTCAAAACCCTGGAGGATGAAATCCTTCAGGAACTTCCTCCCCAGAATGTAAAAGCAAGCACGATTCCGGTTTATTCCGAAGAGCCGAAGAAAAAGAAGAAGAAAAAAGAAAAGAAGGGAAAATAATCCTTCCCTTCCGTCAAAGGGCTGTGCAGCGCACACCCCTTTTTCTTTCTCAGACAATGACCGAACCGCCGATAAACTCCCGGATGATGGAATTGTTCGGAATCAGGTCATCCTCTACCAGCGTCACAAAATAGGACAGCAGTTTCAGAAGGCGCTGCGCCTCCGGATATTCCGGCTGATCATCCGTGATAATCTCCAGCTGCGGCTTGGCATACTTCTTCAGAACCGCAAGTTCATAGATGCACTGGCTGTTGAAGAACATATCCGCAAGATCGTTGTACGGGAAGATATTCGTTTCCTCCCCGCGGCTTACCTTCGGCCACATATGAATGGTCTGCGCTGCGTTGATTCCCCGGAACTGGGCATCTCTGACGATCCGCCGGAGCTTCCGGGCATCCGTTGTCGGAATCCGGTTGTAATGGTCGATATTCAGCTGGGCGAGCGGACTGATGTAGATACGGAATTTCTCACTGTCCGCAATCTGTTCCGTCAGCGCCGGATTCAGTCCGTGAATGCCTTCGATAACGATCGGGCGTCCCGGCTCGATGGACGTGATCCGTTTGCCGAACTCCTTCATTCCGAGTTTGAAGTTGTAGGTCGGTATATCGACCGTCTTTCCGTCAATCAGTGCCTGCAGATCCCGGTTCAGAAGATCCCGGTCCAGCGCATCCAGTCCTTCGAAGTCATATTCTCCGTCCGGCCCCTTCTCCATATCATTTCGGTCCACGAAGTAATCATCCGTTCCGAGATACAGGGGATTGAGCCCGGCAACCCTGAGCTGAATGCAGAGCCGGTTGGCGAAGGTCGTTTTGCCGGAAGAAGACGGTCCTGCGATCAGAATAATGCGTTTTCCGCTTTCCGCAATCGCATTTGCGATCTCGGTGATCTTCTTCTCATGGAGCGCTTCATTCATGAAGACAAGATCCCGCACCGTCCCGTTGAGAATACTGCGGTTCAGATCAGAAGACAGATACACACCGGTCAGTTTACACCAGCGGGACTCCTCCGAAAACGCATCATACAGCAGCTTCTGTTCCTCAAACGGCAGGATGACAGAAGGATTCGACGGATGCGGAAACCGCACGAGAATGCCATGACGGTATGCCATCACTTCAAACAGATCGATATATCCGGTATCCGGCACAAGCTCATAGGATGACATCATCATCTCGTCTTTGAGGCTGAACACATCAACGATTTGAACATCCGGCATATTGACAAGCCGATCCAGGTCCTTGATGCGTGAATACTGTTTCATCAGCTCCCGCAGTCGCTCACGGCTGTAGGACTGCTTGGTAATCGGAAGCGCCTCGGCACTGAGTTCGCGCATCCGCGCTTCCACCGCGGCGGTAAACGTTTCCGTAACGCGGACCCCGCGCACACTGGTATGCAGACCTTTGCTGAGGGAGTTGTTGATACGGACACTCACATCCTTTCCGGCCACATCATGCACTGCCTTGATATACAGCAGTAAAAGACTGGACTGATAGCACATCAGCGCTCCCGGATCACGGATATCGAGCAGTTCGAGTTTACTTCCGTAGGTCAGCGTCCGGCTCAGCGGCTGCACATGGCCGTCGATTCTCGCCAGTACAATCCGGTACGGATGCGTTTTCTGCATCTCATCCGCAATATCACGAATCAGAACGCTGTCCTCATATTCTCGTTTTACCGGTTCCTGTCCCTGTAAACAGATTGTCAGTTTCATTTTTTCCTATTGCCTCCGGTTCCGGCTTTTTCCTTTGACTGCCCTTTCTTTTTGGCGTCTTTCTTTGCGCTTTTCCCGGTGCTTTTCTTTTTTCCGCCGGCTTTCTTTGCGTTGTCTTTTTTCTTCTTCCGCTTCCGGTCGCGAGTCACTTCCGGGAATTCCGGCTTATAGTCTGTTGTGAATATGATCCCCTTGTGGGCCGGACGGATCACGCCCTGGTTCACGGTTTCCGGTTCTCCTTTGGTTATCGCCATGAGAATATCCTGACACGAGTTGTCCGGCTCATCGCCGTGAATATGGTGATACTTGCCGTCCTTGTCCATGGAACGCGCTTTGGTATTATCCGCAAAACAGAGTTCCAGATAGTGATGAATCCGGCTGCGGACCGACGCATCCATGATGGGAACCGCGATTTCCACCCGGCGTTCCGTATTGCGGGTCATAAAATCGGCTGAAGAGATGTACAGCTTTTCATCCCTTCCGCTTCCGAACTGGTAGATCCGGGAATGTTCCAGATACCTTCCGACAATCGAACGGACATGGATATTGTCCGTCATGCCCTTCACTTCCGGCAGAATGCAGCAGATTCCGCGTACGATTAACCGCACGGTAACACCGGCATTGCTTGCCTCATGAAGCTTGCAGATGAGTTCTTCATCGGTGATGGAATTCAGTTTGCAGGTGATGAGACCCTTTTCTCCCTTTGCGGTTTCCCGGTCGATCAGCTGAATGAGCGTCTGCTTCATGGAAACCGGCGAAACAAGGAGATACCGGTAACTTCCGTCCAGTTTTCCGATCATCATGTTTTGGAAAAACGCAACCGTATCGCGGACAATGCCGGCGCGTGCCGTCAGATACGCAAAGTCGGTATACTGGTGTGCCGTATTTTCATTGAAGTTTCCGGTTGCGATCAATGCGACATGAGAAGTTTTGCGGTCCTGCATGCGGGTAATGAGGCATGCTTTGGAATGCACTTTGTAGTCTTCAAATCCATACATGACCGTACATCCGGAATCCATCAGCTTCTCGGAGTAGTCGATGTTGTTCTGTTCATCAAACCGTGCTTTCAGCTCGATCAGCACATCCACTTCCTTGCCGTTCTCTGCCGCAAGACAAAGATAGTCGACCAGCCTCGCCTTGCGGGCAAGCCGGTAAATCGTAATTTTGATGGAGATAACCGAAGGATCGGACGCCGCTTCCTTGATCAGAAGGAGGAACGGATCCATCGACTCATACGGATACGACAGCAGCACATCCTTCTTCTGTACCTGTTCAAACAGACTTCTGCTGTAGTCAAATTCCTCCGTCATCTTCGGCGTATATTTTTCATACGAAAGCCTGGCAAGCTTTTCTTCCGAAAGCAGGTCTCCGACCTGATACATGTATTTCCGGTCCAGCGGCATATTGCAGATGTAGATCATGCGTTCTTCCGCTTTGACATATTTCGAAAGATAACTGAGCATGTTTTCACTGATACTGCGGGAAGTTTCAATCCGGACCGGATTCATCCGCTTCCGTTTCTTCAGCATCTGGGCCATCCGCTCAAGGTAATCTTCATTCTCCTCAAACGCATCATCATCGACACTGACATCCGCATTGCGGATCACGGTAAACTTCACCCGGTCGCTGACCACAGCACCTTTGAACACGCTCTCAAGATTAGTGAGGATGATATCCTCCATATGAACGAAGCGGACAACGTCTTCCTTTTTTCCCGGCAGACGGACAATCCGGCTGAGCGAAGAAGGAATCGGGACAAGCGCAAATACATCGGCCCCGTTATATTTCATCAGGCCTGCCGCATAGATTACGCCCGACTGTAACGCAGGAAGCGGATGCCGGCTGTCCACGATCTGGCCGCCGAGAACCGGCGCAACCACCGAACGGAAATATTTCCGGATCCACTCCTTCTCTTCCTTTGTGCATTCATCAATGGAAAGATCATGGATTCCCTCTTTCCGAAGGGCGCGCTTGAGATCGCGGAACACATCCTCTCTGCGGTCGCAGAGACGATTGGCCATCTGATAGATCCGCTTGAGCTGGCCTTCCGGGGTAAGCCCGGATTTATTGTCGACCGAATCCGGCTTAAACTTCCTCATATCCGTAATCGAACCGACCCGCACACTGAAGAACTCATCCAGATTGGATGAGAAGATGGACACGAACTTCAGACGTTCCAGAAGCGGAACGCTGGAATCACGCGCTTCATTCAGACACCGTTCGTCAAATCGAAGCCAGGAAATCTCCCGATTCTGTGTGTATCCGTCCTTGTAAATATTCTTTATCATCCGACTTATTCCTCCCGGTTCAGCTGTCTGACGAGTTCAAACTCTCTGTTTGTAATATGACAGTATCCGGCGGGGTTTTTCTCCAGATACTTCTGATGGTATTCTTCTGCCGGCCAGAAACACTTCAGCGGACCGATCTCGGTAAAGAAGGCGCCGTATTTCTTTTTTTCTCCTGCCGCATAGGCCGTTACCGCCGCAAGACTCTCCTCATCCGCTGTATAGATGCCGGTCTGATACTGCGTGCCGATGTCGTGTCCCTGCCGATTCTGCAAGGTTGGGTCAATGCACAGAAAATAGGCCTTCAGAAGCGTTTCAAGCGGCAGCACTTCAGGATCATAAACGACTTTCACGGTTTCCCGGTGCCCGGTCGTATCGGTACATACCTCCTGATACGTCGGATTCTCCGTTGTGCCGTTGGCATAGCCGACGGTTGTCTCCGTCACCCCGTCAAGCTGCCGGAAGACCCGTTCCATTCCCCAAAAACAGCCTCCGGCAAAATAGATTTCTTTCATAATCAACTCCGCTAAAAATAATTATAACCCCTTCAAACATTACAGGGACAAATCAAGGTCTTTTTTATTATAATATGGTCTGCTATGGAATCCTTAACACTCGAACAGGTTCTTCACTCGGATAATCCGGGTTCACTGCCGCAGCGGATGAGGGTCGTCGTTGCCCTCTCCATTCCTACAATTCTGGCAATGATCTCCGAGATCATCATGCAGTATATTGACTCGGCAATGGTCGGTTCGCTCGGTGCCGGTGCGAGCGCCTCCATCGGGCTTGTCGCATCCACCACCTGGCTGATCGGCAATCTGATCATGGCCTGCGCATACGGCTTTTCCGTCCAGGTCGCCCATGCGGTCGGGGCCGGCGATCATTCGCTTGCGCAGCGCATCTTCCGCCAGTCCATCCTGGCATCCCTCTGTTTCTCCCTCATTCTTCTTATCGCCGGTGTTTCCATCCGCAGTCAGCTTCCCATATGGCTTCATGGCGCACCGGAAATTCTGGCTGATGCGAGCCGCTACTTTACGATCTACGTACTGTTTCTGCCGGTCCGGCAGATGTATACTCTCTTTCTTTCCTCCCTGCAGTGCACCGGCAATATGCGGACACCGAGCATTCTCGGTATTATCTGCTGTGTCAGTGATGTCATTTTTAATTTCTTTCTCATCTTCCCCACCCGGTCGGTTTCCTTCTTCGGTGCTTCCTTTATGGTACCCGGCGCCGGACTCGGGGTTGCCGGAGCTGCGCTCGGCACCGCATGTTCCTATGTGTTTTCCGGTATCCTGCTGGCCTATGCGGTAGGCGTGAAATCTCCGATTCTCCGGTTTTCCGGCCGGGCATCCTGGCGGATCGAACCGGAAGTTATGAAACAGGCGCTCCGGATTTCGGTTCCGATGGCCCTGGAACACTCTGCACTTACCATTGCGCAGATCGTCTGCACCCGCATTGTCGCACCGCTCGGCATGATACCGCTTGCGGCGAATTCCTTTGCCGTAACGGCAGAAGCCTTCTGTTATATGCCCGGATACGGTATCGGGGCAGCCGCCACCACACTGGTCGGCCAGTCGATCGGCGCAGGACGCCGTGATCTCGCAAAGAGTTTTGCCTGGCTTGCGACCGGACTCGGAGTCGGTCTGATGACCGTGGGCGGAATCTTAATGTATTTCCTCTGTCCGTATGTATTCGCCTTCCTGACGCCGGTAAAAGAAGTGCAGGAGTTAGGCGTTCAGGTACTGCGCATTGAACTGCTTGCGGAGCCTCTCTTTGCGGCCAGCATTGTCTGCACCGGTGCCCTTCGCGGAGCGGGTGATACACTTGCCCCGGCAATTCTCAATCTCGTCAGTATGTGGGGTGTCCGCATTTCCATCGCCCTTCTGCTTGTCGGGCGGCTCGGGCTTCCCGGAGTCTGGACTGCCATGTGCATCGAACTGAATGTCCGGGGAATCCTCTTCCTGATCCGCCTTGCCCGCGGAAAATGGCTGGAAGAAGCGTTTGCGCGCAAAACGCATCAGCCGGAAGCCGGCGTATAAAAAAATCCGGACGGTACTTCCGTACAGCTTCCGGATTTTTTTCTTCAGGTTTTGAATTCTAATTTTTCCCGAACCGGGCCAGCAGATGTGCAGTCGCATCTTCCATGGTTACCGGTTTTTTCTCTTCCTGCGGTCTGCGGTCACGGCTGTTTCTGTTTTTCCCGCGGCGGTCACTGCGGTTGCGCCGGTTGGCAGCCATCATTGCGTCACGCTCTTCCAGTTTTTCTTTCGGAAGAAGACTGAGCGCAACCCGGCCCTTCACCTCATCCACATCCAGTACATAGACGGTGATGATGTCGCCGACCGAAAGAACTTCACTCGGATGATTGATGCGCTTCATGGACATATGCGTAATATGCACAAGTCCGTCTTCATGAAGTCCGATATCCACAAACGCACCGAAGTCGACAACATTCCGCACGGTTCCGCTCATCTGATCCCCGGGCTTGAGATCGGAGAGTTCCAGCACGTCACTGCGGAGAACCGCCGTTTCAAACTGATCACGGTAGTCGCGCAGCGGAGCCCGGATCGCATCTTCAATATCCTTGAGCGTATACGCATCGATACCGAGATCCTTCACTGCTTCCTCCGGGAACTGCGCATCCGGTGTGCCGAGCGTTGTAATACCGCAGGCAGCCATCACCTTTCTGGCAGCGTCATAGCTTTCCGGATGGATGTTGGTCTCATCCAGCGGTTCCTCTCCGTCAATGATGCGCAGGAATCCGGCACACTGTGTATATGCCTTGGGGCCGAGCTTTTTGACGTTGAGCAGCTGCTTACGGTTTGTGAAGCGGCCGTTTTCATCACGGTATTTGACGATTTCCTTCGCAATTCCGGCATTCAGACCGGAGATATGCGTCAGCAGCTGGGAACTTGCGGTATTGAGGTCTGCGCCGACCCGGTTGACCACTTTCATGATCGCTTCATCAAGCCGTTCGTTCAGAGCCTTTTCCGGCAGGTCGTGCTGGTACTGGCCGACACCGATGGATTTCGGATCGATTTTGATCAGCTCAGGGAGCGGGTCGAGCAGGCGGCGGCCGATGGAAACCGCACTGCGGAGTTCAACCGCAAGATCCGGGAATTCCTGGCGTGCCTCTTCCTGTGCCGACCATACGGATGCGCCGGCTTCCGAGACAATCGCATACTGCACATCGAGGTTGTTGTCACGGATCAGATCCGCAATCAGCTTCTCGCTTTCACGGGATGCCGTGCCGTTTCCGATGGCGACAATCTGAACCCCGTACTTTTTGATCAGCATCAGCACCTTCTGGCGTGCTGCGTCAATGATCTCTCCCTTGCGGTCAAACGGATAGACTTTGTCCACCGTCAGCATCTTTCCGGTATCATCCAGAACCGCAAGCTTACAGCCATTGGCGTATCCCGGGTCAAACCCAAGGACAATGCGGCCCTTCAGAGGCGGCTGACTGAGCAGTTTCTCAAGGTTCATGGAGAACACTTCAATCGAACTCGTATGCGCCCTGTCAGAGAGATCGGAACGAATCTCGTTTTCGATCGAAGGGAACAGCAGACGCTCACAGCCATCGGTAATCGCCTGTCTCAGTTCTTCGGAAACGATGGTGGAAGCACCATGCACATAAGCGCGGTACGCTTCGTCTTCAAGATGCTCGGAATCGTAGGAGAATGATACGGTAATGACCTTTTCTTTCTCCGCACGGTCGATTGCCATTACCCGGTGATTTGCGATCTGGGAGATCTTCTCACTGCGTTCGTAGTACATTTCATAGACATGTTTCGGATCTTCCGCATCTTTCTTTTTCTTTGTCGTGATGACGCCGGTCTTCATGATCGTATCCTTGAAGGACCAGCGGAGTTTGGCGTTGTCCGAAACATTCTCGGCGATGATATCCTTCGCACCCTGAATCGCATCGGCTGCGGTTTTGACATCGTCGTTAAGATACTTCTCCGCTTCCGCATTCAGGTCACCCTCGGACGGAAGTCCCAGCATCCAGTCGGCCAGCGGCTGCAGGCCGTTTTTAATGGCGACTGCGGCACGGGTCTTCTTTTTCTGCTTGTACGGCTTGTAAAGATCCTCAACCTCCGACAGCTTTTTGCAGGCAAGAATGGAATCCCGAATCTCATCCGTCAGTTTGCCCTGCTGTTCGATCAGGCCGAGCACCGCTTCCTTGCGCTCTTTCAGATTGACTTCATATTTGTGCTTTTTCTCGATAAACAGGATCTGTTCTTCATCGAGGCCTTTGGTCTGATCCTTGCGGTACCGCGCAATAAACGGAACCGTCGCCCCTTCTTCGAGAAGATTCAGGGTAACCTGAACCTGAGCCTGGGAGATTTTCAGCTCTTCGGCAATTGACTTGATAATTTCTTCATCCATACACTTTTCAAATCCTTTCGTGCCTGTCTATCTTATCATGAACCTCAGATATGTCATGTCTTGACCTTTCAGACTGTATGTATATTAGCAGAAAAGCGGCATATGGAATGTATATTTCGCGTTCAATGTGCTAGGATTCTCACATGGACAGAATTCGTCTTCTTGACTCAATCGGAAACTTCGGAACGGATCTTCTCCTGATAGCGGCAGGCGTGCTGTTTCTTACACAGCGCTATACCGGCTGGACCATCCTTTATATTGTGACGGTCCTGCTCTGTGCCGCCCTTCCGATCCGGCTGATTCTCAATATCCATTCCGGTCTCCGGCAGGCCAATGTCGGTTCGATCCTGCTGATCGTGTTTGATCTTTGCTTTATGATTGCGATTCTGACAGAGCCCCACCGGTTCATGAGCCTGGTCTATCTGTTTTTCGGATGGTGGATGCTGGGGCACGGCATTCTTTCCATGATTGAGTTTCAGGTGCTTGTCCATGACCAGCTCCCCGGCGGTGTGAAGCGGTTCTTTATCGGAATCTTCTCTCTTCTGGTCTCCGGGATTATGCTGCTGGGGAAGTCCCTCTCCGTAAAGAATGACGTGCTGTCTGTTGCGGCGGCAGTCTTTTTCCTGGTTTACGGACTGCTCGGGCTCCTGTTTCATCTGGATGTGATCCGCAGCCGGAAGAATCCGAGTCTGCCCTCCTGGGCTGTCAGCCCGCCGATTCTGCTGAATGCCTTTTTCCCGCTCCGGGTGTATATTTCCCTGAAACAGCTTCGGAAGGATTCGCTTCATCCGGTAAAAACACCGGAAGAAAAGCCGGTTCTCACCGTGTTTATTTACATGAAAGGCAAGGGACCCGAAATCTTCGGACACATCGATCTGTCTTACCGGGGAACGATCCTCTCCTACGGCAATCACGATCCGAAAAACCGGTGTCTGCACGGAACGTACGGCGACGGTGTGCTGATCAAAGCGGATGAGAAGCAGTTCCTTCAGGAAGGCATCAACATCGAAGGAAAATCCGTAATCGGCTACGGCATCCGGCTGAACGAAGAACAGCGGGCTGCCCTGGAAAGCCGGATCGAAGAACTGCTGTCCCGGACGGTTCCGTGGAAATGTGCCGCCCAGGAAGCGGAAGAAGCCGGCGAAGACATGTCCGGCTGTGTGGATTACGCAAGCAGGCTCTATAAGGAAACCCATTGTGAAATGTATAAGTTTTCAAGAGGCAAGTTCCGCACGTATTTTGTTTCCTCGACCAACTGCGTGATGCTGGCGGATGAGCTGATCCGCAACCGGAGCCTGAATCTTATAAACCTCACCGGAGTTGCCACACCGGGTGCGTACCTGTCCTTTCTGAACACCGAATATCTGAAGCCCAACTCCATCGTTGTCTCGCGGACGCTTTATGAAACCAAACCGGCGCATCCGGCGGAAATCAGCACAACACCGTTATAAAAAGACCGTACGGTCTTTTTATTCTGTTTCGTTTGGATCCATCTCAGACGTTGAAATAGACAAAGAAGAGATCCCCCGCATTATCGGATCCGCTTTCATCACCGAACAGTTCAAAATACTCCATAAACGAAAGCGAATAGGTTTCATACCCGGCCGGCACAGAGAATACAAGATTTCCGGTCACGGTTTCCTGCGGCGAGAGCACATATTCCTCCTCCAGCATACCCTTTTCCGTCAAGGACGGATCATAGGCTGTCACAGGGAACCGGTAGTCTTCTTCTCCTTCACCGCCCCACTGCGCCTGAAAGTCTGTATCAAACATCACCGTATCGCTGTCGAAGGTACTGACAAGCGTAATATTCACAATGAGAAGCGTCTCTCCTTCTGCCGGCGTGATTGATCCGTACGTCTCTGCAGTCTCCGCATTATTCACCGTGAGATCAAACCACGCGGTGCGCAGGGAATCACGCAGTCCGCCTTCCGCGTACCCATCTTTCGGCACGATGACATCCCGGTCGATCATCCCCGATACCCGGTTGGAACCGCATGCGGTACAGCCGGCCAGCAGGATCGCGGCCGCCAATGCTTTAATCGTTCGTTTCATTCTCTCTATCCTCTCCTTCGTTTTCGTTTCCCTGCTCAATGCCCGCAAACCGAAGGGCCTGCGCCGGAGTTTCCGCAAAGCAGATGCGGGAAAGATCTTCTTCGCGCAGAAATCCTTCCTCCACCATTTTACAGTACATATGTTTCAGATCATCATAATAGCCGTCAGGACTGAACAGAATGCATGGCTTGTTCAGATGTCCGATCCGTACGGCAGAGATGACTTCACTGATCTCTTCCATCGTTCCGGGACCGCCCGGCAACGCAATAAACGCATCGCCGAGTTCGATCATCTTCTGTTTCCGTTCGCTCATTGTCTTCACAACATACACGGTATCCAGTTTTTTATGCCGCCGGCTCAGGAAAAACTCGGGGATCACGCCGATCACCGATCCGCCGGCCGCAAGAACGGCATCGGCCGCAGGGCCCATGAGCCCGTCGCCCGCACCGCCGTAAACCATGGTATTTCCGGTGCGTCCGATTCCGCTGCCGAGTTCTTCGGCATAGCGGAGATAGCGCGGGTCGTTTCCCCGCATGGATCCAAGATATACGGTAATATTCATTCTCCGGTTCTCCGTTTCATCGTTTTCAGCTGAGCTTTCAGCGCATCCGGCACGCGGAAACTTTCCTGCGCCTTGCGGATCGTCATATTGTGCGTCCAGCTGTCCATACGTTCCTCCGCAAGAAGCGGCAGGATCGCTTCCGGCTGTTTTGCCAGCCCGGTTGCCATATACCATGCCTGCATCATCCGGACGTAATACTCTTCTGACCGCAGCGCAGCGATCCGCGCTGCCTGGTCTTTGGAAAACGCCGCATCCAGATAATAAGCCATGTATAAACCAATTGCGGTACGCACCGTATACGGCTGGTCGCTTTCGAGCCAGCGCTCCAGAATCGGTTCCGCTTCTTCGGTATGCTTCACAACCACCTTCGGCCGGATGGCATCGGTGACATTCCAGCATTCCACATACGGCAGAAACCGCTCCAGCTGTTCGATACAGGCCGCAAACTCCTTGATGGAACTGATCAGATATGCATGGATCATATTCTCTTCCAGATACCGGTGCGGCAGATCGTCCATAAACGCTTCCGCGTTTCCTTCCGCCGCAATCTGTTTTGCCAGTTTCCGCAGGGCGGGATTCCGCACGCCAAGGATCGACCTCCGGTCGATTCCCGGTGTAAGTCTTGCGACAAAGTCCCCGTTTTTGGGTTCTTCCATCTGTTCCAGCTCAGCCCGCATAATATGCTGTTTCATATTCTTCTCCATTCGCAAAAGACATCCTCCGTTACATGCAGTTCATTCAGCCGGCTCACTGCTGCACACGCTCTCGGATATAGCGCTCGATCTTCGCTGCTTCTTCCGCGTCAGCAGCAGGTTCAAAGAGAACCTGATAAACGATCCCGTCCTGTTCAAACGATATCCTGCTGACCGTTGGTTCTTCCGCGCTGTCTGCGGCAGGAGCCGCTCCTTGTTCCGCAGGAAGCAACGTCAGACTGTTCTCGACGGCGGTTTCCGAACCGGTATCGGTAAGAATGGTAACGGTACTGCCGCCGGCGGTCAGAACGATCCGGCCGGAGGTATCCGACACCTGCTCATATTCCGGCCTGGCTTCCGGGGCATACCCGTCCATGTCGGGAATCCGGTATCCAAGGGCATTTGAGAGATCCTCTGCCCGGAGGCGGTCCGCTTCCTCTGCTTCCGCAGATTCTTCCGTCGGGAGCGCATCATACATCACGGCAGACTCTGTCTCTGCCTCCGCTGCGGAAGCCGCATCCGGAGATGCCTTATGCCGGGGCAGAATCAGAAATGCGAACAGCGCAAGCACACACGCAAAAACCGCCGCAAAGCGCCATCCCGGAACGGAGCGCCGTGCAGGTTTGACATCGGCCTCCATGATATTCCTGAGGATCGTTTCCTTTTGGGTCTCATCCAGCCGGATTGTTTCGTTGTATTTCTGATACTTATTCGAAGTCATAACTGTCCTTTAATATTTCTTTCAGTTTCTCTCTGGCGCGAAAGAGATCGGACCGGACGGTTCCTTCCCGTCTTCCGACAATCTCCGCGATCTCCTTCACGGAATAGCCTTCCTGATAAAACAGATGGATCACCTCCCGGTAGCGTTCCGGAAGATTTCCTGTTGCCTCCCAGACAAACTTCAGATCCGCATCCTGCGTGCTCTCTGTGTTGTCAGGGAGTTCCTCTGCCGCATGGGCTTTCTGAAACCGGAGCCGGTTGCGGGAGAGATTGGCCGCCGTCTTCATCAGCCACCCCTTTTCCTTCGCGGCATCCCCATTGAAGTCCGGTTCATACCGCAGCAGCTGGATGATCGTATCCTGCACGACCTCCTGCGCATCCGCTTCGTTCCGCAGATAGGAACAGGCAAGGCGAAAAAGACTGTCGCCGTACAGATCCAGAATGCGCCTTACATGCAGTTCCCGCTGTGAAAGTGCCATACCGATATTCTATACTGCCCCGAGGGTTCCTCTCAATCCCGGCATCCTCACACTGGAAACACGGAAGGTCCCGGTTCCGCTGCAGAAAAAAGACAGATTACTCTGTCTTTTCCTTTCCTTCCGGTGCGCTCTTTGCGGCTTTGGGTTCCGCCGGCTTTGCGGCGGGAGTCTTCGCGGCTGTTTGTTTTGCCTTCGGATGGGCTGCCTTTTTCGCGATGCCCGCATGTTTTGAAAGATAACTGCGCACTTCCTTCATCTTGTCCGGCGGAAAATACATCGGTGTAGGTGCCCGCCGGATCGTGAAATTCACACAGTGATTCTCATCATCCACCGTGATCGGCTTTGTCTTTTCATAGGTGTAAAGACGTCCGATCATGACGACGCCCTTCGGTGAGAGACCGGATTCCATTTTCCAATAGATGCCTCCCATCACCACCAGCAGGATCGTCTGAATCCAGCGGAATACACCGCTGTAGTTAAAGAATCCCAGCAGCGCAATCGCCCAGAACATCGCAGGTATGACCCACCGCGGGCCGATCACCGTCTTTACCTCAATCTCCTTTGAATTGTTGTACATCCGGTACAGCATATACAGTATCACTGCGTCGAGTACATAAAAGATAATATCTCCAACTGTCATCTTTCTTCCAACCTCTGATTCTCGTTCGGAAAAGACGGATCGCTCCGCCTTCTCCGTTTTTACGCAACCGGATATTTGATCCGTTTTCCGTCGACCGTTGTCTGCACGATCTCGGTAATGGTATACCCTGCCTGCAGGAGAATATCGCGCATCCGTTCCACCGGAATCTCACCGGTTGCCTTGACAACCACTTCCGTTCCGCGTTCTTCGGTATGGAATACCGCAAGGCTCTCCACATTTGCGTAGTTATCCGCAAAGAGTTTGGAGATTCCCTGGAAGTATCCCGGCTTGTCCACACAGCGGATGACAAACCGCGTCCCGCGCTTGCCGTATCCGAGCAGGTCGACAAATGCCTGGAACATATCTTTTTCCGTGATGATTCCCACAACATGACGCATTCTGTCTACCACCGGCAGAACCGAAATATTGTTGTCGATCATGATCTTGGCTGCTTCCTCCAGGAAGACATCTTCGGTTGTCGTTTTGACATCCTTGATCATGAAATCCTTGACCGTCCGCTTGGAAAGCAGATAGTTCAGTTCATAGATCGAAAGCGATGTGAACTGTGCACCGCTGCTCTCTTCCACCGTTCCCTGGGTAACAAGACCGACAAGTTCGCCGTTTGCGTCAACGACCGGAAGGCGGTGGAAATTGTTCTTCCCCATGATTTCAACGGCTTTGGAAATGGAGACATCTTCGGTAACCGTCTGGGGATTCTTCGTCATATGATCCTTAACGTACATGATTTATCCTCCTAAATACGCTTTTTGGACACGCTCATCCTTCGCAAGTTCGGAGCCTGTTCCGGAGAGTGTGATGGTTCCGGTTTCAAGTACATATGCATGGTTTGCGATTGCAAGTGCGCGTTTTGCGTTCTGTTCTACAAGCAGGACCGTTGTCCCCTGTTTGTTGATTTCTTCGATAATACTGAAGATTTCCGATACCAGAAGCGGAGAAAGTCCCATGGACGGCTCATCCAGCAGGAGGATCTTCGGGTCTGCCATCAGGGCGCGGCCCATCGCAAGCATCTGCTGTTCGCCGCCGGACAGTGTACCGGCAAGCTGAGTACGGCGTTCTTTCAGACGCGGAAACAGGTCATAAACCCGGTCCATGTCTTTGTTTATCATGTTCTTATCCTTGCGGGAGAACGCGCCGAGAATCAGGTTTTCTTCTACCGTCTCCTGCGCGAATACCCGCCGTCCTTCCGGAACCTGGGCAAGCCCGCGGCTCACAATGGTGTGCGGCGGTACTTTTGTGAGATCGGTTCCGTCCAGAAAGATCGAACCGGATGCGGGTTTGATCAGACCGGAGATGGCATGCATTGTGGTTGTTTTGCCGGCACCGTTGGCACCGATCAGGGTGACGATTTCGCCGTCTTTTACTTCAAAGGTGATTCCTTTGATTGCTTCGATCATACCATAGCGTACGACCAGGTTTTCTACATTCAGCATATTCGGTCACTCTCCCAGATAAGCCTTGATAACCTGCGGATTTGCCTGAATCTCAGCAGGTGTTCCTTCTGCCAGCAGCATTCCGTAGTTGAGAACGGAAATGCGCTCGCAGATTCCCATGACAAGCTTCATGTCATGTTCGATCAGAAGGATCGCAATCCGGAAGTGATCTCTCACAAACCGGATCATATCCATGAGATCCGCTGTCTCCTGCGGGTTCATGCCGGCAGCCGGCTCATCCAGCAGAAGCAGCTTCGGTTCGGTTGCCATTGCCCGGGCGATTTCCAGCCGCCGCTGTGCGCCGTACGGCAGGTTTCCGGCAATGAGATTGGCATTCTTTTCAAGCCCGAAGATCTTAAGAATCTCCATCGCTTCTTCCGTGGTTTTCGCTTCCTGCTCCCGGAATTTCGGGGTGCGGAAGACCGCATCCGCATTGTTATAGGTAATCTTGTTGTGCATTCCTATTTTGACATTGTCAATGACACTCATATTCGAGAAGAGACGGATGTTCTGGAAGGTGCGCGCGATACCGGCCTTGTTCATCTCCACAACCGTCAGCTTTTCCGTATCCTGTCCTAAAAACCGGATTGTGCCGCGGCTGGGCTGATAGACCTTCGTCAGCATATTGAACACGGTTGTTTTGCCTGCGCCGTTCGGGCCGATGAGGCCGACGATTTCTTCGCTGAACACCTGAAGACTGAAGTCATTGACCGCGGTCAGTCCTCCGAAATCGATTCCGAGATCGATTACTTCAAGAACGGGAATCTTATTCTCACTCATCTGCAGCCGCCTCCTTTTCCCGGTTTCCGGGCAGCTTCTTGCGCAGCGAGGCCACCAGTGAAAGAACCGTTTCATTGTTGGAAAGAATCATTGTAAGGATCAGGATCACCGAATAGATGATCATACGATAGTCCTGCAGACCGCGGAGCAGCTCCGGAAGAAGCACGAGGATGACCGTCGAGATGATCGTTCCGGTCATGTTTCCAAGGCCGCCGAGAACCACGTATACCAGAATCAGGATCGAAAGATTGAATCCGAACTTTGCCGGAATCAGGGTGGAATAGTTCAGGCCATAGAGGGCTCCGGCAGCGCCGGCAAGCGCAGCGGAAACCACAAACGCCAGCATCTTGGTGTTCGCCACATGGATGCCGACCGACTCTGCCGCGATACGGTTATCCCGGCAAGCCTGAATCGCCCGGCCGCTCCGGCTGTAAATCAGATTGTATACGATCGTGAGGGCCGCAAGAATCAGCAGCACGCCAACGGTAAAGGTGGCGATGCGTTCCGTACCGGTTGCGCCCATCGGGCCGCTGATCAGCGTCTTTCCTCCGGGCTCAAGATGAAGTTTGTTTTCCACAAAGCTGAACTGGAAGCCGTTTTTGTCAAATCCGAGGTAAACGTTGTTGATCAGGGATTTGATGATCTCACCGAAGGCAAGCGTAACGATCGCAAGATAGTCGCCCTGCAGCTTCAGAACCGGAATACCGATCACGACACCGCACAGTGATGCGAGCAGTGCACCGATCAGGATCGCAAGAATGAGCCGGATGATGCCGTTGGGAATTACAGAGGCAAGCGCGCCGGAAACACAGACACCGGAAAAGGCACCGATGCACATGAATCCTGCCTGGCCGAGGTTGAGCTCGCCGGAAACACCGACGTTCAGGTTCAGGCCGAGCGCCGCAACAATATAACAGGTTACCGGAATCAGCAGCGACTGAATCATGCTGGAGAGATTTCCGGAAGCCATCATGATTTCAAGAACAATATAGGCAATGATGACAATCAGATACGAGGTCAGACGGCTGCGGTATTCTTTTGCCATAAGTTTTTTGAAAAAACCTGTTTCCTTCTTCATACCATCCCCTCCTTACACTTTCTCACTCTGTTTTTTGCCGAGCAGGCCGGTCGGCTTGATCAGAAGAACAACAATGAGAATGCCGAATACGATCGCATCACTGAGCTGCGTGGATATATATGCCTTGGACAGGATCTCAATAATCCCGAGCAGGAGTCCCCCGAGAAATGCGCCGGGGATGGAGCCGATCCCGCCGAAGACGGCAGCTGTAAATGCCTTGATGCCGGGCATGGAGCCAAGCGTCGGGCTTAAGGTCGGATAGGTGGAACATAACAGCACCGCCGCAAGCGCCGCAATGCCGGATCCGATTGCGAATGTGATGGAAATAATACTGTTGACGTTGATTCCCATCAGTGTGGCAGCGCCCTTGTCTTCCGAGCATGCGCGCATCGCCATACCGGTTTTGGTCTTACTGATGAAGAGCGTGAGACAGACCATGACGGCGATACAGATGGAAATCGTAACCAGTGTGAGATAGGAGATCTGCAGCTGTCCGCCGAACAGTTTCACAGATCCGTTACTGACAATCGAAGGGAAAACCTTTGTGGAAGAGGACCACAGCAGCTGTGCTGCGTTCTGCAGAAAGTAGCTGACACCGATTGCGGTGATCAGTACCGAAAGGCTTGTTGCATTCCGCAGCGGCTTATACGCAAGCCGTTCGATAATGACACCCAGCAAGGTTGTCGCCAGCATGCTGATAAGCACTGCCGGAATTACCGGAAGCCCATAACTGTTTAACGCAAAAAACGCCACGTATGCGCCGACCATCATGATATCGCCGTGTGCAAAGTTCAGCATCTTCGCAATGCCATAGACCATGGTGTATCCAAGTGCAATGATTGCGTACACGCTCCCCAGACTCAGCCCATTGATCAGATATGATAAAAAGGCCATAATTTAATCCCCCTTCCCTTAAAAATACAATAAGGTTGCCGATGTTTCCATCAGCAACCTCAGAAAAACCTGCAAAAATTCGTGCGATCAGTCTTCTACGCCAACGTAAACACCGTTTTTGATAACGACTGCTTTCGGAGCCTTGGAGACTTCACCGCTTGCGTCCCAGTTAACATCCGAACCTGTGAGGCCGTTGAATGTCATGGAAGTGAACTGGCTGACAAGTGCGTCCTTGATGTCCGCATTGCTCATGTCGCTGGTAACGCCGGAAGCTTCGATTGCCTGTGCAATTGCATAGATGCAGTCATATGCGTCTGCTGCGAACTGGTTCGGTGTTTCACCGAATTTGCTCTGATAGTTGGCAACGAAGTTCTTTGTCAGATCATCCGATGCGTCTGCAGAGAACGGTGTGAGGAGGTAAACGCCTTCCGCAAGGCTTGTGTCAAAGCCTTCCATGGAGAGGATACCGTCCATGCCGTCAACGCCGAATACGGTCGGCGCATAGCCCATGTCATTCGCCTGCTTGAGGATCGTGGAAGCCGGCTGGTAGTAGATCGGGAGGAAGAGGATGTCAGCACCGGCATCCTTTGCCTTGGTGATCTGAACATTGAAGTCATTGTCTTCACCCATGAATGCTTCATCGGAAACAACCTCAAGACCCTTTTCCGCAGCCTCTGCTACGAATTTGTCATGAATACCGATGGAGTACTGGTCATCATTCTTGTAGATGATGCCGACCTTTGTACCGAGATTGGTGTGAGCTGCCAGGTAGTCCGCAGAAGCGACACCCTGGTTCGGATCTGTAAAGCACATCTGGAAGATATTTCCATAAGGGTTCGCTGCGTTCGCCGCATCACCGTAGATGACTGCGAGCGAAGAACCGGACGGTGTGATCGCAAATGTGCTGTCTTCCTGATACAGCGGAGCGACCGCAGCACCCGGAGCGGAAGTAACGGTAAGCAGGGAGATCTGCAGACCCCAGTCTTTCAGAGCGTTGTACGCATTGACTGCCTTTTCTGCATCGTGCTCATCATCTTCCATTGTGAACTCCAATGCGATCTTGCCTTCTGCGTTGATTTCGCTGACTGCGATCTCAGCCGCATTCTTGACTGCCTGTCCGTAAACGGAAGCGCCGCCTGTCAGCGGGCCGGAGAGGCCGATTTTGAATGCGCCGGCTGCTGCCGCCGCAGGTGCTTCCGCACCTTCCTCTGCCGCAGGAGTTTCTGTCGCAGCGGAAGAACCGCTGTTGGAGCAGGCTGCCATGGACAATGCCATGAAGGCAGCGAGTCCTCCTTTAAGAAGTTTTTCGAATTTCATCATTCTTTCCCTCGATTTCTAACTCCATATAAAATGAAGTTGTGTCTATTATATTGAGTTGATTTCATCAATTCAACACATTTCACCCCGTTTTTTTCATTTTTTGCAGAAAATTTATGAAAATTATTCATTCTTTCTTTTCCGTTTCCCGGTTGAAACTCCGGCCCAAACTCGCTAAATTAGACAGGACAGAAAGAAACTTGGAAATATGGAAAACGAAACGAAATCAATTAATTATTGGAAAGTTCTATCTTTTATTCTTCTGGCCCTGCTGATCGGTCTCGGCTGTCTCTTTGCGTCATCCGGCGCAGGCGCCGGCAGTGCCCCTTCGGAAAACGCCCCCGTAACAGAAGCTGTTCTCTCCTCCTGGACAAGCGATGCGGCATCCCGGCAGGCCCTTGCGGACTACATCAACGCAATCACCGATGAAACCGGCCCGGATTTCATTCCGGCGGAAGACCGGATTGCCGTATTTGATCTTGACGGTACGCTCTTCTGCGAAACCGACCCGGTATATTTTGACTACCAGCTTCTCCGGTACCGGGTAACCGAAGATCCGACGTATATCGATAAGGCCAGCGACTTCGAAAAGGAAGTTGCGCAGAAGATTCAGGTCATGATCGATACCGGCGAAAGCGCTTCGGGGCTGGAAGTCGATCACGGCAAAGCGGTCGCTTCCGCATTTGCGGGAATGACCATCCGTGAATTCAACGACTATGTTCAGGCATTCAAATCACAGCCGGCTCCGGGCTATGAAGGCATGACCCGCGGGGAAGCGTTCTATCAGCCGATGCTTGAGGTAATTGACTACCTGACGGGAAATGACTTCAAGGTTTATATCGTAAGCGGCACGGACCGCCTGATCGTCCGGGGCATCTGTGACGGCAGCCTGGATATTCCCAACTCCCAGATCATCGGCTCGGATGAGACCATCGTCGCAAAGAATCAGGAAGGTGCGGACGGCCTGGATTATCTGTATTCCAATACGGATGATCTCGTGCTCGGCGGGGATTTCATCATCAAGAATCTGAAAATGAACAAAGTCAGCGTGATCATGCAGGAAATCGGGCAGCAGCCCGTGCTCTCCTTCGGAAACAGCAGCGGAGATTCCAGCATGGCAGAATTTGTCACTCTGAATAACCCCTATAAGAGCCTTGCATTCATGCTGTGCTGTGATGATGAAGTGCGGGAAAACGGAAACAAGCAGAAAGCGCAGAAAATGTATGATACCTGCGCCGAAAATAACTGGATTCCGATTTCCATGGAAAAGGACTGGACAACCATTTATAAAGACGGGGTAACCCGCAGACAATAAGGATCACGTACGCAGCCGCAGCCCGCGGCTGCGTTTTTATGTTTCGACGCAAAAGAAAACGAAGCCTCCGCTCCGCTTCCCGCAAATGCCTCTCCGTTTGGATCAGGCTTCTTTCTTTTTTCCGTAAAACCGCCAGATGAGAACAGCCGCAACAGCCACGACCGCAAGAATCAGAATCGGTGTGATTCCGCTCCCGGTGCGCTCCGCAACCGGCTCCGCGGGGATATCCGCCAGAATCCGGCCTAATGTGACAACAGTGTCCATACCACGCCTCCCGTTATACTTACAAGATTCATTATAAACGACATGCAGTACGGATGCGATACCTTCAGCCCGAACTGATAAATCCATCCTTCCGCCAGGATCACCAGCGGCTCCAGTACGGCATAGATGGCAATCCGCATCCATTCCCTTCCGGCCAGGACATAGACCCCGCCGGCCAGCAGATGCAGAAGCGGATTGGTCAGCACATTGACCAGCACCACCAGCAGAAGCTCTTTCTTCCCGCGCAGCCCCAGCAGGAACCCGGTCAGAACTTCCAGAAGAACGGTCGCCCCAAGCGGCACCAGAAACGAAAGATCAGCGTTCATCATTTCCCGCCGCATAATACAGCAGCCCGGCAGAGAGAAGACTGCCGGCTGTTCCGATATACGGAATTTCCAGGCCGCCGGCATAGATCATCACAAAGCCGAGGTAGAGCGCAAACGTCAGAAGGCCGAATGCCAGACCGGGCATCCCGGGCATGCGGCGTGACAGTATGTAAAGCGTCAGAGGCATGGTCATATTGAACAGAAACAGGGCAGCGCATCCGGCGGCCGGAATCTCTTTGAATCCATAACACACCGCTGCCGCAAGCAGTGAAATCACTGCGGTTTTCCGGATTCCGCACGCAGCAGCGAGAAACCCGCCGGCGCTTTTCCCTGCGGCCAGAAGCAGCACTGCGAGAAACGAACGCGCAAATCCTGTCCGCCAGGAAAACGTCACCGCGGTGCCGACCGCCGAACGGATGATCACGACCGCAAAACAGGCAAGAATAACACCGAGGTCATGCGGTTTTGTAAAGCAGAGTTCCGGCATGGATGCCGGTTCCCGCTGTTCATTTTTTACCCTGCGGTACAGCAGGCCCCAAAGGCCCGCAAGAATCAGAAGCGATACGCCCAGCACAGCTGTCCGGGAAGCTCCGCTGATTTCTCCCCCGAGAAACAGGCCGACCGCTCCGGGAGCGACAAATACTCCGAGCCCGCGGCCGCGCATCTCTGCCCGGTCGTCTTCCTGGATGGAAAGGACACCGCCCCCGGTGTGAAACAGCGCGTTTCCAACGCCGAGCACCACCGGGTTTGTGACGGTGCCAAGCAGGGTCACAATCAGGCCTGCGGTGACGAACCAAACGGCAGGGAGGTCTTTCGCCCGGCCGCCGCTGCCGGTGATCCGGTCCAGCAGGATGCCGAGCGGCAGCTGAACCGCAAAGGCAAAGAAGCTGTACCCGAGATAGACCTGATACGGATCATAGCGGTACCGGAACGTTCCGAATACCGCATAGGCACAGAGAAAATCGATCATGAAATGCATGACCGATACGATGCCGATTCGGATGGTTCCACTGCCGGATTCCATTGTCATAACGAACGGTTATCGAGCGAAGTATATCCTTTGCCGACCAGGCATTCCTGTACTTCCGCGCTTTCCTGCACATGCAGAATCGCGACCGGATTCCTGACGTTGCGGATATAGCATACATAGAGATAATCAATATTTACGAAGCTGTCTGACACATCCTTCAGCAGCCGGCTCAGACTGCCGACTTCTTCGGAAATGGCAATGCCGAGCACATTGTCGATCTTGCAGAGATATCCTTCCTCTTTCAGAATCCCATATGCCTTTTCGGGATCCGAACACAGCATCCGGATGATGCCGAATTCCGGGCTGTCATTACTGACGACATTGTAAAAATCCACCCCTGCTTCCGAGATGTTGCGGATGATTTTGTTCATGGATCCCTTTTTGTTTTCTGCAATTACCGATACCTGTTGTAACATTCCGATTCTTCCCCCTTTATTCATCTGATCCGAACGGATCTTCGTTATGCGCCGCGTCCGGAAAGAACATCCGCAAGCTGCTCTGCCGCTTCGGGATCTGTGCCGTGCCGGTTTACCCCAAGCAGCACCCCATCCCGGAACGGAACCCCGCAGCTGCCGTCTTCCCGCTGCTGAAGCACGCCCGCTTCCAGAAGCAACGAAGAGCTTTCTTCCGGATAAGCAAACACATCCGCGGCCGAAGATGGATCCGTCAGCACCGTATCACAGACGGTATCCAGGGATTCCGCCATCACAATGATCCGGTACTCCGTCTCCGTATTCTCTGCACAGAATACCGCCGCCCGTTCTTCAAATCCTGCAGTATCATCCGGTTCGCACCAGACGAGCAGTTCGACGGGAGCGGATTCCTCCGGGTCTGCGGCAGGCGCTTCCGGTTTCCCGCAGGCCGCCAGTAAAACCGCTGTCATAAGAATACACAATGGTTGTTTCATAACCATTCTATTCTAGACGATTTGCCGCTTTATGCGCGACAAAACACGTTCCCGGGCAGAAGAATTGCCCTTTGAAGCCGGAAAAAAGGCATCTGCCCGTTCGAAAACGAAACGGCGGATGCCTGTATAACCCGGTTCGACAAGACCGGGATCCACTCGCTGATCAAAGCCCGGCTGCCGCACCGATCACATGCATCAGAAACGCCGCGATCCAGGCAATCCCGCACTGGAAGAGCATTACGCCGGCTGCCCACCTGCCGCCGAGTTCACGCCGGATCGAGGCAATTGCGGCCACGCACGGGGTATACAGAAGACTGAACACGAGCAGGCATGCGGCACTGAGGGAAGTCAGCGCAGCGGTAACCCCGCCTTCCGTTTCGAACAGGACCTTCATTACGGATACCACGCTCTCCTTTGCCATAAAACCGGACACAAGCGAGGTAACGATCCGCCAGTCGCCCAGCCCGATCGGCCGGAACAGCGGCACAAGCAGCCCGGAAAAAACCGCCAGAATACTTGTGCTGGAATCACTCACGAGATGCAGATGAAGATCAAAGCTCTTGAGGAACCAGACCACGATCGTCGCAATGAGAATCACGGAGAAGGCGCGCTGCAGGAAGTCTTTTGCCTTTTCCCACATAAGCAGAATGACATTGCGCGGGCTCGGCATCCGGTAATTCGGAAGTTCCATGACAAACGGAACTGCCTCACCGCGGAAGATCGTTTTCTTGAACAGGAACGCCGTCAGCACCCCGAACAGAATGCCGAGGAGATACAGTGCGGTCATAATCAGACCGCCGTGCTTCGGAAAGAAGGCATCCACAAAAAACGCGTAGATGGGAAGCTTTGCGGTACAGCTCATAAACGGTGTCAGTAAAATCGTCATTTTCCGGTCCCGTTCGCTGGGCAGGGTCCGGGTAGACATGACTGCCGGAACCGTGCATCCAAATCCAATCAGCAACGGTACGATACTTCGGCCGGAAAGTCCGATCCGCCGGAGCAGCTTATCCATGACAAACGCAACCCTTGCAATATATCCGCTGTCTTCCAGCAGCGACAGGAAGAAGAACATCACAACGATAATCGGAAGAAAACTGAGTACACTTCCGACCCCTTCAAAGATGCCGTCGATCACAAGACTGCGCAGCACTTCATTGACGCCGCCCGCAATCATCAGCTCTTCCGTCAGTTCCGCAAGGGAGCCGATCAGACCCTCCAGCAGATCCTGAAGACAGGCGCCGATGACATTGAAGGTCAGGAAAAAGACGCTGCCCATGATGGCAATAAACACCGGAATCGCAGTGTACTTTCCGGTCAGAACCGCGTCAATCCTCCGGCTGCGCGCATGTTCTGCGCTTTCCTTCGGCCGGATCACGCACGCATCACATACCTTGTGAATAAACGCAAAACGCATATCCGCAATCGCAGCACTGCGGTCCAGCCCGCGCTCTGTTTCCATCTGCAGCACGATATGCTCGACCATCTCGATCTCATTCTGATCCAGTGCCAGCCGGTCACGGATCCGCTCGTCTCCTTCAATCAGCTTGTCTGCCGCAAACCGTACCGGCAGATCTGCCCTTGCGGCATGGTCTTCGATCAGATGGATGACCGCATGGAGACAGCGGTGCACAGCACCTCCGTGATCATTCTTGTCGCAGAAGTCCTGATGAAGCGGTCTTTCCTGATACCATGCGACATGAACCGCATGGCGGACCAGTTCATCCACCCCCTCATTTTTTGCGGCGGAGATCGGAATCACCGGAACTCCCAGCATCGCTTCCATCGCGTTGATATCAACCGAACCGCCGTTGGCATTGATCTCATCCATCATGTTCAGCGCAACTACCATCGGAACATTCATCTCCAGCAGCTGCATCGTCAGATAGAGATTTCGCTCAATATTGGTCGTATCAACGATATTGATAATGCCGTTGGGCTTTTCGTTCAGCACAAAATCACGGGAAACCAGTTCCTCGCTGGAGTACGGCGACATGGAATAAATTCCCGGAAGATCGGTAATCCGGGTGTTCGGATATCCGCGGATCACACCGTCCTTGCGGTCGACCGTGACGCCCGGAAAATTACCGACATGCTGGGAGGAACCGGTAAGCTGGTTGAACAGTGTGGTTTTTCCGCTGTTCTGATTTCCGACCAGCGCAAATGTAATCGTGCTTCCCTCCGGCAGGGGGTTCTCGGTTTCCTTGACATGATATTTGCCCGCTTCCCCAAGGCCGGGATGTTCCGACTTATGGCGGGCCGGTTTGGCGGAAGCCGCGGTTTCGGATACGGGAACCGGTTCGATCCGAATCTTTTCCGCATCCGCAAGCCGCAGGGTCAGTTCATATCCATGCAGCTGCAGCTCCATCGGATCGCCGAGCGGCGCATATTTGATCACCGTTACTTCTTCCCCGGGAATCATTCCCATATCCAGAAAATGCTGGCGGAGCGCTCCTTCTCCACCCACTTCCAGAATCTTCGCATGTTCCCCCGGTTTCAGTTCCCGTAAATTCATGGCTTCTCCTCTCAACTGCCGAATTCATTATAATTTGAAAAGTTAGTTTTTATTGTACATATCAGATATCTTCCTTGTGAAGCCGGGTGTTGCGGTGCACGGGTTCCAAACGTATCGTTTTAGATAGATATACAATTACTGTTATATAAACAGGAACAGAAAGGCTGACATGGAGTATCTTACCCGTTATTCCTCCCCGATCGGGGAACTTACCCTCGTCTCTGACGGGCATGCGCTGACCGGTCTCCGGTTTGAATCCGGAGCGCAGGCGTTCCGCCCGCAGACAGAATATGAGGAGAATCCCGGACTTCCGGTATTTGACGCATCCGCGCGCTGGCTGGACCGGTATTTCAGCGGGCAGATTCCGGGGGTCACTCCCCCGCTTTCCTTCCCGGACAGCACCCCCTTCCGCAGGCTCATCCAGGAGCTTCTGCAGGAGATCCCCTATGGCAGCACCGTGTCCTACGGGGAGCTGGCCCAACGCGCTGCGAGGCGCATGGGCACTCCGCGCATGTCTGCCCAGGCTGTCGGAAGTGCCTGTGCCCGGAATCCGATTCCGATCTTCGTTCCCTGTCACCGCGTCATCGGGGCAGACGGTTCTCTGACCGGATACGCCGGCGGTCTGGCGAAGAAACAGTTTCTTCTCGAGCTGGAATCCCGCGCTGCAGTTTCTTTGCACGAATGAAAAACGGGCAGGCATTCCCGGCCGGGGATGCTTACCCGTTTGTTTTATATTGTTCTTTTTGGTTCAGAGATTGGCAGCACCGATCATGCCGGCTTCATCCCCGAGCTCGGCGACTCCGATTTCCGGAATCATGCCGAATCTTCCGCCGAAGCAGTCATCCTGCATCATCTTGCGGATTTCCGGGATCAGCGCATCCGCATATTCGGACATCGCACCGCCCAGCAGAACGAGCTGCGGACGGAAGAGATTGACGATATTGACGATGCCGGTTCCCAGCATTTCCGTATACTGTTCCACGACTTCCGTGATTTCGATGTCCTTGAGATCTGCGAAGACTTCGGAGAGGGTCAGTTCACGGTTCTTGCGCTGAGCAGCAGCGGTCAGAAGAGCCGGGACGGAAGAATACGCTTCCAGGCATCCCTTTCTGCCGCAGGTGCACTGCCGGCCGTTGGCACGGATTACCATATGGCCGACTTCACTGCCGCCCATGATGCCGCCGTCAAATACTTCCCCGTTGAGAATGATCCCGCCGCCGACACCGTTTCCAAGCGTCAGCAGCACCACATCACGGTAGTCTTTTCCGGCACCCGCAACCTCTTCGCCAAGGGCTGCACAGTCCGCATCATTCGCGATCCGCACCGGGCACGGAATCGTCTTGCCCATTTCCTCCTGCAGGTTGACTTCCTCCCAGCGGATATTGTTGGAGTAAACGACTTTGCCGGTCCGGCGGTCCACCGTTCCGGGAACACCGACCCCGACGCCGACGCACCGGTCAAGCGGAATGTTGTTTTCCTTCAGTAATGCAAGTGTTTCATCCGCGGTTTCCTGAATGATTTCAGACGGTGTTTTCTTTGTGTCTGTCGCGAATTCCTTCTTGGCAAAAATACGGTTGTTCTCATCCACAAGGCCCATCTGAATACTGCCGGAGCCGATCACAACACCGGCCCGGATCGGGCTTGCCTTTTCACGGATCGTTGTAAGGAGGGCATCACACCATCCTTCAATGACAAAGTCCCCGCTTTCTGCCGGCAGGAAGATACTGTCTCCCTTGCGGAAGGATGTCTTTTCCCCTTTATTGGAGATCGTTCCCTCACCGTCGAGGATCAGAATCGACAGGAAAGACTCTTTCCCGACCGTTCCCTGGGTGCGGTACAGCATCTTGCCGTCCATATCCAGTTTGTCGACCGTAAAGTAGTCGCAGTCCGCGACATGCGGATAGCTGGCGCCGCTTTCCGTGATGGGAACCCGGTTGGTGACGGCGAGCGCTTTTTCAATGTGCAGGTCACGCTGCTTGCCGTCTTTCCCGACGCGTCCGTAGTCATACACACGGTATGTGACATTGGAGTTCTGCTGAATCTCCGCAATCAGAATTCCCTTTCCGATCGCATGCAGCGTTCCGGATTCAATGAACAGGGCGTCTCCCTTGTGCACTTCCACCGCATTGAGCACTTCAAGCAGTGTGTTTTCCTTAATGCGCTGCGCAAACTCTTCTTTGGAGATTTCCTTCTTGAAGCCGTAGTACAGGAATGCGCCGGGTTCTGCGTCCAGCACATACCACATTTCAGTCTTGCCGTACTGGCCTTCGTTCTGAAGCGCAAAAACGTTTGATGGATGGACCTGGATGCTCAGGTTGTCTCTGGCGTCAATAAATTTGGTAAGAATCGGAAACTCGCGGAACCGGCGGCAGTTGGTGCCGAGCACTTCCATGCCGTTGGCATCGAGATACTCCTGCAGCGTTTTCCCTTTATATTCTCCTTCCGCGATAATACTCGGTCCGTCCGGATGGCAGGAAAGTTCCCACGCTTCCGCAAGAATGTCCCCGTCGTAGTCGATGTTGAATTCATTCTTCAGTCTCTGGCCGCCCCACAGGTAGTCCTTACAGGCAGGCAATAGCTTCAAAACTGTCATACTGTGAAATCCTCCGTCTGATTAAAAACTACAGTTCATTTCATTTATTGTAAAACAAAAGCGCGATTTTCTCTTCTCATTCCGCGCAATTGCATAAATATCCCTGTTATTCCTGCCCTGTCAGGTACTGGACAAACTGTACCGCCAATGTGCGGTGCTGGCCTCCGGCCGGAAATCCTGCATAGATTTCCTCTTCCGCTTTCCCGTTGTAGTAAAAATAACGCTTCAGCAGTTCGGAATCACTGATATTCACGGCAATCGGGACCCCGTTCCGGTACTTGATCCGGCCCTCTCTCTCAAGTTTGGCAAGCAGGGTTTCGTCATACACCGTGCGCAGATCATCAAACCAGTCCTGTTCCGCATACCGATCGATCACATCTTCTCC
Organism: uncultured Solobacterium sp.; assembly: GCA_905235315.1. Taxonomy (GTDB): domain Bacteria; phylum Bacillota_I; class Bacilli_A; order Erysipelotrichales; family Erysipelotrichaceae; genus Bulleidia. The sequence goes on from CAJOLG010000001.1 coordinate 52,755, forward strand.
GGTAATAAACAGATCAATGGTTCCGGTCATCACCATGGAAAACAGACGCTGCTCATCCTCATACCCGTATTTGATAAAGTTGAGCTCATTCTCATCGGACGAGATGAACGAAGAATAATCCAGGAAGATTTCCTCCCGGCGCGGATTGATCCGTTCTTCCGCAAACGGAGCTGTCAGCCCGTCCGTGGATTCTTCCGTCAGATTGAAATTGACCAGGGATACATAGAGCGCTGCTTTCTTCTGCGAAAACACGGAATAAAAAAACGATCCGGCAATTCCTGCAGTCACAAGAACAATGATCAGCGGAAGAAGGTAATAATCTTTGAAATATTCCAGTTTTTTGGCGAACGGTGCGTGTTTGATGGCCTCTCGTTCTTCCTTGAATTCATCCATGACAGGCATGATTTGTACCCCTCGTATTTTTCCCGGATCCGGAATCGGTCCCGGCATATGATAAAATGAACTATACAGCACTGTTATCGGAAAGGAGTGTGTATGTCCCCCCTGCAGGAAGCGATCATACGAAATGACCTCTGTCAGACGGAGCAGATTCTGAAAGCGTCCCCTTCCGCTGTCAACGAAGCGGAAAACGAAGATAATCTGCCGTTGTTTCTCGCTGCGCAGTATGGCTCCGTTGAGCTCCTGAAATACATTGTGGAATACTCCCGGGCAAGCCTTGATGCGTATGATTCCCAGCATCGAAATATACTTCATTATGCCACATTATCCGGTGATATTCAAAAAGTCATGTACCTTGTCAAACGGTGTGGAATGTCGCCGTTGGAAGCAGATAAAAACCTCATTACACCCTATGAACTTTCCTGGCGGATGTTTCCGGATACCCTGGGCCTGTATTACCAGTCTGTCATCGGAACCCCGTATCCCAGGATGTATCACAATCCCATCCGCCGCGGGTTTTTTCCGGATCCGTCGGTGATCCGGGTCAATGACTGCTATTACATGGTGAATTCCTCATTCATCTTCTTCCCCTGCATTCCGATCTCCCGTTCCAGAGATCTGGTTCACTGGGAGATTATCGGACATGCGATCACCAATCCGCAGTGGTCAGGCCTCGGTTCGCTGGAAGGCGGCCGAGGATACTGGGCACCGGATATCAGCTATGACGGCGAACGGTTTTATATCACCGCCACCCTTCGGTACAACGATAACGGATGGCCCATCCGCCGGCAGATGATCGTCAGTGCAGAAACCCCGGAAGGCCCGTGGTCAAAGCCCTCCTTCCTTGAGGAAGACGGCATCGATCCCTCATTGTTTCATGAAGACGGCAGACACTATCTCCTGCTGAACCGGGGAGCCAGAATATGCGAACTCTCTTCGGACTGTACAAAACAGATTTCAGAAGCGACACTGCTGTATTACGGTTCGCAGAAACACGCCCCTGAAGGCCCGCATCTTCTGAAAAAGGACGGATTCTACTATCTGTTTCAGGCGGAAGGCGGTACCGGGCCGGGCCACCGGATCACGGTTTCCCGCAGCCGCGAACTGTTCGGCATCTATGAACCGTGCCCGTACAACCCGATCCTGCGGCAGAATGACCCGCATGCGCCGATTCAGCGCTGCGGCCACGGAAAGCCGGTAGAGACCGCGGACGGCAGATGGTATATGGTCTATCTCTGCGGGCGGATGCTGGACGGGAAGTTCAGTATTCTCGGGCGGGAGACAGCGATGGATCCGATCACCTGGACACCGGACGGATGGCCGCTTGTAAATAATCTTCAGGGGCCTTCCGCACTCTCTGCCATGCCGATCCTGCAAGAGACAATCCCGGAGAAAACCGGGTTCCGGGCCGGGATATGGCCTGCGGAGTGGATGACCCCGCGCGAACCGCAGGACGGTGCGGTGGAGCCGATGGACGGTGCGGTACGGCTCTGTTCCTCTCCGGCACCGCTTTATTCCATTGAAAGCCGGAACCTCTTTCTGCACCGCCAGGAAAGCTTCCGGTTTGCGGCGGAATTCGTCCTGGAGCTGCCGCTTCTTAACGAAGGCCAGGAAGCAGGAATTGTCTGTTATTATGATGAAAACACGTATGTTTCGTTTATGACCGGGCGCAGAAACGGAGCCCTGTTCTGTCTCACCGCAGAGCGGATCGGGACAGAATCCCTTCTCCGCGAGTTCCCTCTTGCGGGGCAGCAGGAGAAGCGATACCGGTACGCCGTCAGAACGGACGGTCTGAACCGTGTGTTTACACTTTCCGACAGCGAAGGCAACCTGCTTCATCAGGAGGTGCTGGACAATGTATACTACCTTTGTGATGAGGGCATTCCGATGGGCAAGCGTTTTACCGGCGCTTTGTTCGGCGCAGCCGCATACGGCCCGGAGCCGTTTGCGTATCTGCTTCGCTCGGTAACGATTCACAATCAGGAGGAATGATCGCAGAACAGTATGCGTATATCGAATGACGTGATTGACCGTATCTACTGCAACAGCACGGTTCGGTCCAGTGATTACCGGATGGCGGAGAACCATTCCCACAATTACTATGAAATTTTCTATGCCAAAAAAGGCAACACACGGTTTTTCGTGGATGACCGCCTTTTTGACCTGCACGCCGGAGATTTCATTATTGTGCCGCCGAATCTGGTTCACTACAACCGCTATATCACCCAGACGACCCGGGTCAACATCTATTTCCGGGATGAGGATCTGCGCCGGGGAGATGACTATGTGATCAGCGGTCTTGGCGAAAAGGTTCTCGCAAAAGCCGCGATGTATCATACACCGGGCTCGTACCGTGATCTTCTTGAAAATGTCATCGATATGATGCTGCATGAAGATCATGTCAATGATGAGAATACCGAGGTGATGCTGCAGCTTTTGTTTCAGGAATTCATCATCCTTTCAAGCCGTTACTGCATTCCGAATGTCGGCTACGACCATCAGATGACAGAGGAAGGCGACATTTCCATCCAGGAGGCCGCCCGGTTCATTTCGGAAAACTACAATCTTCCGATCACCCTGAATTTTCTGGCGGAAAAATCCGGTCTCTCCCCTGCCTATTTCTCCAAACGCTTCCATCTGATTACCGGAATGGGTATGAAGGAATACCTCACGTATGTCCGTCTGAAACATGCGGAAGCCGAACTCGTCTCCACCTCGCACTCCATCCGGGAGATTGCGGAAAACACCGGGTTCTCCGACAGTAACTACTTCAAGGATGTATTCAAGAAGGAGTACGGCATGTCACCGAGAACCTACCGCAACAGCAGAAAAACCGACCTGGTGGAAAACCGGAACCGGGTCGTAAAAAAGATTCCCAACGACTTCTGAATTTCCATAAAAAAGCTGAACGTCCGTGCGTCCCATCCGGCAGATGGATTCCGCAGACATCAGCTTTTTTTCGTTACAGTTCCCGGGTGATCACGGAAAGGATTTCCGCGGCACCTTCTTCCGCTCCCTTTTTCGCAAGGGCGAAGATCCCGGTACTTACGCCGGTCCAGGTATGATCCGCCGGGGTAAACCGACAGGTGCTGTCGACGTAAGGCGCATCCCCGGCCTGGAAGAAAATCCGCAGTTCCGGCGTTTCCGCATCGATACTGCTGAAGTACAGATTTTCCGCATCGGGCCTCAGGACCGTGACCGTGCCCTCTGCGTCAAGTTCTGCCTTCGAGGTTCTTACAAAGACCATCCGGAAGGACAGCTCCGAAAGAGCAGAGGTTTCAATGTCAAAGGAGTTCCGGATGATTTCCGTTTTGTCCGTGTCACCGCCTTCGGATTCCGCAAGAACAATGCGGGCCCCGTCTTCGGTACGTTCGGCGTACAGGCATGCATACTGCCCGCCCATCATCACAATACCGGCACGGTTTCCTTCTTTCAGGCGGGAAGCGTCCAGAAGAACCTCCATGGAGAATTCCGGCATGCACAGTTTCTGCGTCAGCACATTGGAACTGTGCCAGATAACCGGTTCCTCCTCATCGGAAAGATTCAGGGCGCGCAATGCAATGCCATCGGTATAGGACGGTTCCGCATACGGCGGTGTCCTGAGATTGCCGAGCCACTGCCACTGCAGACCCGGTTCATGATCGACAAACCAGTCCGAGGCTTCCGGATGGGTTTTCGGATATCCCTCAGCCGGCATCTCCCATTCGTATACAGGATTGCCCTTCCCGTCACCGTCTTTGTCCTCTCCGATCACAGGCCAGTCATCCTTCCAGGTTACCGGCTGAAGATGACAGATCCGCCCGTATATTCCGCGGTCCTGAAAATGCACAAACCAGTCTCTGCCGTCTTTGGCCTGAACGAGGCCGCCCTGATGCGGACCGTTGATTACGGTATTGCCCTGATCCATGACGGTTCTGATCTCATACGGCCCATGAATGGATTTACTGCGCAGGGCAGTCTGCCAGCCGTGGGTTACACCCCCTGCCGGCGCAAGAATATAGTACCAGCCGTTCCGTTTATATACTTTCGGCCCTTCGATGGTCACTGCAGGATGCGCCGGGTCATTCCCGTCAAAGAGGAACGTGTCCTCGGAAACCGCCCTGGTTCCGTCAGGGGACATTTCAAAGATACCGAGCATGCTTTTGAATCCGATCCGGCTTTTGGCATACGCATGTATGATATATGCCCTGCCGTCTTCATCCCAATACGGACACGGATCGATAAATCCTTTTGCCGGGCGAACGCATATCGGTTCTGTCCACGGCCCGAGGATGCTTTCCGACTGCACCATATAGATTCCTTCATCCGGCATACCGTAAAAGATGAAGTATCTGCCGTCATGAAAACGAATCGACGGCGCCCATACGCCCTCGGAATGACGCGGAATTTCATACCGCCTTCCAATCGCGGTACTGTCCTCGTGCGGAATGCCTCCGGTTCCGTCTTCGGAAATACGGTCTATGGCAAACCCTTTGAGTTCCCAGTTGACGAGATCGTTGGATACCAGAATCGGAAGACCTGGTACGTAGTTGAAAGTGGATGAGGTCAGAATGTATTCGTCATTCACACGAATTACATCCGGATCCGAGAAGTCGGCAAACAGTATCGGGTTGCGGTATTTCATAAATTACTCCTACAGACTCGCTTCGAGCTGTCTCAGGTATTCCAGAGCCTGCTGGGCATTCTCCGGCCTTGTATTTTCCAGTGTAGCATGGATGAACGGTTTCTTCTCCTTTGCGAATCGAAGAATTGACCGATAATCCATATCCCCGAGCCCCGCTGCCATGCAGGAAGTCACTCCGGTTTCCGCTTTGAAATCTTTGAGATGAATGACCGCAATCTCCTTTTCGAGCAGGTTCATCGCCGTTTCAAACACTTCCTCTCTGGTATCCGCATTGGATTCATCCAGAAGATTTACCGGATCAAAGATGATCTGAAGATTCGGGGAATTGATTTCATCCAGTACGGTTCTTGCCCGTTCCGGGGAATATACGATATGTCTCCATACCGGTTCTATTGCAAGTATAACGCCAAACCGCTCTGCATCGTTTACGACCGGGCGAAGATTTTTGATAAATGTTTCCAGCGCCTCATCACTGTGTGAGGTTTCCGGATCATATTGATACCCGGTGTTCGGATTTCCGGTTTCGGTACCGACAACCCCTGCCCCAAGCAGCGACGCAAACCGCAGATGTGCCCTGTATTTTTCCTGATTTGCCTTCAGCGCAGCTTCATCCGGTGTCGCAAGATTCAGATAATTGCCGAGCACCGCAATATCAAGCCCCGCATCCGCAAATACCCGTTTCAGATACATGGCATACCCCGGTGTCAGCGCAGAAAGATCCGCAGTCAAACCCTGAATCTTGGAAAGCGCAAGGTGCACACAGGTAAATCCCTGTTCCCTGACCGTTCGCAGCTGCTCCGGAAGCGGAAGTTTTTCCGCATCATGAAGCCGCAGTCCAAACTGGATCATAACGTTTTTCTCCTTATTATCGGCGCAGAATCATCCGCACCGCATCATTCCGTAATCGTAACGCCGTTGATAACCGTTTTCGTATTCCCGAAGAGTTTCGGCTCGTTTACTGCCTTTCCCTGAATGTGCAGCCCGTTTATTTCGAGCTCTGCCACATTCTTCAGCCAGAGGCTTTCGCCGCATACCGGTTCAAAGCCGTCCATCATGACAGGAATCTGAGCCTGGCGGTTCTCTGCCGGACAGTAGGACGCTTCCACATTCTCCAGCGTGATTTTCGCAATCGGCGATTCCGGAAGCCCGCAGGCACATACCAGCGAAGTGCTGACTCCGGTGCATTTCACGTCTTTCAGCGTGATTGTGCCGACTGCAGGCGTACGGTAATCCCGGGGCGAACGGTCCTGGCTCTGCACGTACGTGCTGTGCCCGTCCGGATCGCAGCAGTAGAACATGTTCATCGTGACCGGCATGTTCACATCTTCCATCCAGATGTTCTCAAATACGAGGTCGGTCAGAACCGCACGTTCGCCTCTTCCTCTTCTGGTCTTGATCCGGACACCCCGGTCGGTGCCGATGAACCGGCAGTTCGATACATGAACATGGCTGACCCCGCCGGCGATTTCCGATCCGACGGTTACCGAACCATGTCCTTTTTCCAGCGAGCAGTTACGGATCACAATCTGTGATGATTCCTTATGATGGGCGGAAGCCATATACAGCTTGCCGCTTTTGATTGCGATACAGTCATCGCCGACCGATATTTTTGTGCCGAGCAGCAGTACATCGGTGCAGCTTTCCGGATTAAACCCGTCGGTATTGGGGGAGTCATACGGATTCTGAATCGTAAGATCCAAAAACTGCAGATGATCCGAATAGTACGGATGGATGGTCCAGCTTGGGGAATTCCGTATCGTAAGCCCCTGCACGACCACATTTCGGCAGCGATTCAGAAACACAAGCCGGGGGCGCCAGGCAATGCGTTTCACCGCATGACTGACCCACCAGTCGGATGCGTCCGCATTCCCGTTGAGCGTTCCTTCCCCGATCACCGTCAGGTTTTCCGCATCTACAGCGCTCAAAAGCGCCGCAAAGCAGTCCAGGGGATTGCCTTCCCAGGTTCCGAAACTCATCTCCGCCTGATTGTCATACATGTTCCGCACCATTCCCGGCAGAACCGGATACTGCGTGCGGTCGGTGATTCCGAGCAGTTCTGCCCCGGAGCCGATCCACAGGGTCATATCGCTTTTGGCAAAAACAGGTGACGAAAGATAGGTTCCTTTCGGAAGATACACCGTTCCGCCTTTCGGACAGCAGGCAATCGCTGCCTGAATCGCAGCGGTGTCATTGTTTATCCCATCCCCTTTTGCGCCGAAGCTCTGCACATTCAGCAGGATGGTTTCTTTTTTCGTCCGGAAGGTTATGGATTCCGTGTCGTTCTCCTCACGGACTGTAAGTGTATATGCGGTATCCGGGTCAAGTCCGAACACCGAGATCACATTCTTTGCGGTCGTTTCCACAAGCCGGTCTTCAATCCAGACCGAACACGGCGTGCTTTCATACCGGTCATTGTTTATACGCTCAACTGTGACACTGCGGACCGTAGCCGCAATTAACTGTAATTTCATGGTTGTACCTCAATCCGGTCTCTGCCGTCACTTTTCTTCTCTTCTCAGCATTTCGGTATATGCCAGAAGGAACGGTGCCACCCCTTTGGCTTCGTTTTCCACAACCGGCTCGCTGAAATAATACGCAAGGGATCCGTCTCTGTGCTGCGGCCCGCCGAGTCCCGCGACCAGACAGATTCCGCCGAGTTTCAGCGTTCCGTCCGGATTCTTGGAAAGATACTTCGCGCAGATGCCATCGAACGCGTTTTCTCCGACCAATGCATAGCGGGGTGAAATATAGCCTTCCCGCACCGCCTTGAGAACCGCATAGGCAATCAGTGCCGTACCGGAAGTTTCAAGATAGTTTCCTTCCGCATCTTTTTTATCCGGCACCTGGAAGAACATCCCGCTTTCATCCTGGAACGGGATCAGGGCATCGATCAGGTTTTCAAGAAGGCTGATCAGATAGCGCTTTTCATAATAGAGCGCTTCATCACAGGCCCTTGCGGTTTCGGTGAGCGCAAGGGAGAACCACCCGAGAGAGCGAAGCCAGAAGTTCGGACTGCAGCCGGTCACGGGATCGGCCCAGTACATCTCTCTCGATTCATCATACCCGTGATAGTACAGCCCGGTTTTCGGGTCTTTCATGTGCTTTTCAACATTCTTGAACTGCTGAATGACATCGCAGCATTTTTCCATCTTCCGGAACACGGTTTCATATCGCATATAGAATGGTTCCGCCATGTACAGCCCGTCCAGCCATACCTGGTTCGGATAAATATCCTTGTGCCAGAAACTGCCCTCTTTCGTGCGGGGCATCGTATCCAGCTGGCTTCTTACAAGATCCAGGGCAAGCCGGTATTTCTCCTCCCCTGTTTTGTCATACAGGAAGAAGAGATTACTGGCGGTATTGATGTTGTCCAGGTTGTATTCACTGACATTATATGTGCGGATGGTTCCGTCCTCCTGAACAAAATAGTCAATAAAGTCTTTGGCGAATGAATAATAGCGTTCTCTGCCGGTCATTTCATACAGGGAAAGGAGCGCTGTAATCATACAGCCGTCAATATAGTTCCATTTGTTCTGCTTTCCGGAACGAACAAGTTCCTTGTTCCACATGGGTTTTTCCGCGCTGGACTGATCCAGCAGGTATTCAATATATTCATTGATCTGCTTGGCTGCTTCCTGCTTCATTCGTCAGTTTCCTCCTCTTCCGTACTGCTGATCTGAATCTGTCCGCCCGCTTCATAAAAATTAAAGAGTCCCCGGTAGATGAGTGCCCGTACATATCCCGGCCCGGTGAAACAGAATGCCAGGAACACAGGTACGACCGCATAGCCGAACAGATACAGCAAGATCATCGGCAGAAGGTTCACGAACCCGCAGATAAAGGTGCGGAACCGGGATATGCCGTAAACCGCCATCGCAAAGGATGTTCGGATCGTTCCGCCGATCGTGTTTTTATAGCGGGCGAGCACCGGGAACAGGTAAAGGCTTATCAGGTAGATGACCGCAATTGCCGCATACAGCAGAATAATGACAATGCCGGGAAACTGATCCCCCTGCATGCGGATAATACGCCAGTCCACAAACAGAGCCCCGAATACGATCAGAAGTCCGATCCAGAGAATCGTGGCCTGCCGGAAATTGAGCTTGAATGCACGGAAGAACTGCTGGGAAACATCGCCCTCTTCTTCTCTGACCATCTTCTGAAGCACATAATGCATCGCCGTAAGCGAAGCTCCTGCCGTCAGGATCGGAAGGCAGAGAAGCAGCGTAAGAAAATTCAGTATCATGAGATCTGCCAGAACACCCAGCACTCTCATAAACTTTGAATCCGGCCTCATAAAATCCATCGTTCTTCCTCCTGTTTCGCTTTCGTTATCTGCGAAGTGTTATCTGCATGTTTTCCATGTGATAGAAAACACCCTGTTTTTCCATAAGTTCCTGATAGGTTCCCTGTTCGGCAACCTCACCGTGGTCCATCACCACGATCCAGTCCGCATTGCGGATCGTTGAGAGACGGTGTGCCACCACAAACGTTGTGCGGTTTTTGATCAGGCGGCTGAGCGCGGTCTGGATTTCCCGTTCGGAAATGACATCAAGGGCAGAGGTCGCTTCATCCAGCAGGATCACCTTCGGATCCCGGATGATTGCCCGGGCGATGGCGATCCGCTGCCGCTGTCCTCCTGACAGATTGGCTCCGTGCTCCGCAAGACTGGTATCAAGCCCGTCCGGCAGGGAATCCACAACCTCCCGGAGATTCGCCGCTTCCAATGCGGTGTTGATCATCTCATCCGTTGCGTCTTCCAGTCCGTACGTGATGTTTTCCCGGATGGTGCCCGAAAACAGAAGCGGCGTCTGGGACACAACCGAGATATTCTTCCGATACGATTTCAAATCAATTCCGGTAATTTCTTTTCCGTCTACCAGAACGGTGCCGGATGTCGGCGGCATGAATCCGATGATCAGGGAGATCAGCGTTGATTTTCCCGATCCCGATTCCCCGACGATCGCAACCGTCTTTCCGGCCGGAACTTCGAACGAGACATCCTTTAATACCGGCTCTTCCGTATACGGATACGTATATCCCACATGCCGGAATGAGTACTCCCCGCGAAGATCAGGCAATACTTCTTTCCCTTCATTGACCTCGACCTCATCGCTGATCAGAATCTCGCCGACAGAAGTAACCGATTCGAGACCTTTGGTGATGATCGGCAGCAGATTGATAATCGCCGTTACCTGATTGACCACCGAGGTAAAACTCGTCTGATAGAACGTGATGTCGCCGATCTGGATCCTTCCTTTCATTGCCATATACCCGGTAAACGCAAGGCACAGTGCCTGAAAGACCTGAAACACGACCCATCCGACAGCGCCGAAGTTTGACTGAATCATATCCAGCCGATAGCCCTTTTCTGCCGTCGCCTCAAGCTGTGCGATCATCTTTCTGCGTTCCACTTCCTCAAGGGCATGTGCCCTCGCCGCAGGAACCATTTCCACCATTTCCATGACCCGGGCAGACGTTTCCTCCATTTCAAGGCGGTAATTCTGATTCGCTTTGCGGATCTTTTTGCGGAACGCCAGAATCGTCAAAGACGCAAGCGGAGCCACCAGAATGAAGAACACCAGAATGATCCGGTTTTTTACGGCGGTGATCGTCAGGACAATCACAATATTCATTGTGATGTTTACCAGATTGACAAACAGCTGGGAAGACAGTGTTTCAATTGCCTCTACATCGCGGATGATCTTTGACTGCAGTTTTCCCGACTGCATCCTCACATGGTACAGAATCGACAGTTCCGACAGCTTGTGCACAAGTGCTGCACGCAGCCCGGCTTCGGTCTCCCGGGTGACCATGCTTTTGTATTTTGAATGCATATAGTTGGCAGGAAGGTGGATCAGCAGTAAGCCGAGCCAGATGCCGACATTGATCAGAACTGCCTCTTCTGCGGTATCTCCGCCGGCCAGAACCCCATTGATCACATTTGCGATCAGAAGCGGCGAAAACAGCGTCGGGGAATGCTTGATCAGGTAAAACAGCGAACTGATCAGAAAGCGGTGATATTTACCCCTGTACAGGCCAAGCAGAACCAGAAGCGGCCTGCCTTTATATTTTCTGTAATATGAGACAAAACGATCGTCCTGCTCGTTTTGAAATGTGTCCGGGCCAAAACGCATATCCCACCTGCGTCAGTCCTGCTTTTCGAACTGGAACACGTCCATGTTCAGAGAAGGATCACAGAACGCCTCTCCCATATGTTCGACCATGTAGGGGCTCACTGCCGCCGCATCATCCTCGTCAATGATCTTTGCGTCCCGCGGCACCAGCAGGTCAGAATACGGCGCTCCGAGCGCCATCAGGCCGTCTGCGATAAACCCTGCCATGACAACCGCGCCGTGGACCTGAAGATGAGAATTGTCTTTCGGATATACATAAAGCGGCCGGGACGCAAAATCACCAAGTTTTGTGAGATATTGTTCCGATTTCCGGGTCAGTTCGATAAACGGAATGTGTTCCCGTTCCGCCAGCTCCTGCGCAGCTTTGGGGTATTCCCCGTGACTGCCCGGCAGAAAGTTTCCTTCATTGTCAAATAATCTGCGCGCAATGGGAGAAAGGATCACCGGATAGGCTCCCTTCCCCTTTGCGGTATCCGCCATCCGCTTCAGGTTTTCCTGATACGCACCGTAAGGGTCCGCATAGCGCAGCGGATCTGACTGTTTCTGATCGTTGTGTCCGAACTGAATGAAGACAAAGTCCCCCTCCTGAATGAATGTTTCTGCTTCCTGAAGTCTTCCCTGCTCGATAAATGATTTTGTGCTGCGCCCGTTGACCGCAAAGCTCCGCACAAATACATCGTCTTTGAGATACCACAGAAGCCCCTGCGAAAGACCGGTCTGCGGGTAGGTTGCGATATGATTCCACGTTACCGTGCTGTCGCCGAGATAGATGATTCGTTTCATTGCCGCCTCCATTCAATAATGAAGGGCAGGCGGGCTTTGCCCTCCTGCCCTGCTTTCGTCACAAACAATTCGTAAAAACCTGTTGTCGTGAAGACAGATGTTTTATTCCTTGACCGCACCGGCGTTGATACCGGTAACGAAGTACTTCTGCAGGAACGGATACGCAACCATAAACGGAAGGATCGCGCATACGATGGACGCATAGTACAGCGTATTCTGAGATACCTTGTACGCGGTCGTCGGCGTATCACCGTCCATGATCATAACGCGCAGCTGATACTGGAAGTTGACCTGGGTGGGTGATGTGATGTAAATCTGTACGGTTGAATAGTCGTTCCAGATGGTGACCGCAAACATCAGACCGATGGATGCGAGAGCAGCCTTGGAAAGCGGCAGAACAACCTTGTAGAAAATCTGCATCGGACTGCATCCGTCAAGCTCAGCCGCTTCATACAGCGAAGTCGGAATTCCTTCGAAGAAGTTCTTCATAAGTACGAGATTGTAGACGTTGATACCATGTTTCACAACAAGGATCCACATACTGTCAACGAGATGCAGCTGCTTCATAACCAGGTATTCCGGAATCATACCGCCGGAGAAGATCATGGTAATCAGCAGGTAGTAGGAAAACAGATTTCTGCCCGGCATTTCATACTGGTTGAGAACGTAACCGCCGAGTGTAGCCATCGCAAGACCGACCAGGGTTCCGATCAGTGTCGTAACAACAGAGTTCAGGAACGGGCGGAACAGTTTTTCCGTGGTCAGGATCGTCGCATAACCGCCTAATGTCGGATCGTTCGGCCAGAGCTGGAACTTGTAGACACCGACTGCGTTGAACGAGTCGGATACGACCTTCCAGATCGGAATGATGATGATCAGTGTAAGAATTGCAAATACGATGTAGAGGATTACATCAAACATTGTTGCTTTTTTGTTCATCGTGTAATCCTCCCTTACATGATTCCGCGGCCGCGGATCCGCTTGCTTGCATAGTCACTGGCAAGCATCAGACACATACCAACCAGCGATTTGAACAGACCGACGGCAGTGGTATAGCCGTAGTCAGGAATTGCGGTAAGGAATGTCTTACGGTAGATGTAAGTTGAAATAACATCGGAAACTTCAAGAACACGGGTGTTGTACAGAACGAATACCGGCTCGAAGATGTTGAGAACCTTCGCCAGGTTCAGAATCAGTACAATGATGATCGTGTTGGACAGAGCCGGCAGTGTAACATACCGGATCTTCTGAAGTCTGGTCGCACCGTCGAGTTCCGCCGCTTCATAGAGACCGGGATCGATACCGGACAGCGTTGCGAAGAATACGACCGTTCCCCAGCCTGTTTCCTTCCACAGGTCGATGAGGTAGAAGATCGGGCGCCACAGTGCTTTTGTGTGCAGGAAGTCGATACTCTGTGTGATCACTCCCCAGCTCTTCAGCGTTTCGTTTACGAAACCGGTGGAAGAGGTGGACAGGAAGAGTGTGAAGATCGCTGCGACAACGGCCCATGACATGAAGTGCGGCAGGTAAATTACCGTCTGAACAAGTTTCTTGCAGAAGAGATTCAGCATCTCATTCAGGAAGATCGAGATGAGAACCGCAACAAACGTGTTAAGGAGTAACTTGACGATCGAGAGAGTCAGGGTATTTGTAAAGGATAACCAGAACTCTTTTTCCGCAAACAGTCTTGTGAAGTTTGCGAGACCGACCCAGTGGATATCTCTCAGCTTATAGCTGAAGAACGCGTACCGGACACCGAGCATCGGCCAGTAGTAAACAATTAATACGAAGATGAATACAGGAAGAAACATCAGATAGAAACCGGTATACGGTTTCATTCTCTGAGCTAACGTCTTCTTCGGCGCAACCCACGTCGTTGTCTGAGGTCCCCTGGAGTCTTCATTAGTACTCATAGTTTTTCTCCCCTCGGACGCAATGGCCCTTTGTTGTTTTGAAACAAACTAAGATGAATGGTTTTCGTTGAACAATCAGAGAAACATGCCCCGCTTCCCTTCACTGACGTACATCAGGAAGCAGGGCTTGTTTTAATTCACGTTGGTTTTCAGTCAGATCAGCCGTTGAGTTCTGCGACGATCGTTTCGGAAACGGAACCGAACTGGTCTTTGTACTGCTGGACTGCTTCTTCCGGTGTGATTTCACCGACAACCGCCTTGTTCATGAGCGCTTTCTTGCCTTCCGCAAGATCTGCTTCATACTCGGTCAGAGTCGAAGAGGAAGCTGCCTGAGGAGCGTCAACGCAGTTCTCTGTGAAGAACTTGTTGCCTTCTGTGATGAGATCATCGTTGTCAACGAAGCCGTTTGTCAGCGGAGCGATAACGAGGACTGCATCGAGATGGTTCTTCTTCCAGAGGGAGTTCGGATCATTCGGATTCGGTCTCAGATGGAATTCACCTGCTGCGTAGGTGTAGGTCTTTTCGTTTTCTGTACCGGCATTGAGTACGAACTCTTCTGCGTCTGTGGACCAGTGAACGCCTTCTGCACCATAAGTCCAGAGGGTCTGAACCTTGTCGCCGTCGAGCATTGTTTCAAACAGCGCATCGAAGATTGCCTGTTCACGTGCGTTGTTGCCGTCGCCGTCATCGGTGATGACCCATGTCGGAGCTTCACGGTTGAGGTAGCCGCCCCAGGTGTCCTTGATCTCCTTGATCGGCGGGAGCTGTACGAGTTCTTCGAGGTCGCCGTTCTGATTTCTGACTTCGTTCTTGTTCATGTTGTCAGTCAGCGTTCTCAGCCATGTGCCTGCCCAGTAGGTGAATGCGCCTTCGGAAGTTGTCTGGTCGTTGGAGAAGAACTTCTCACGCGCCTGCTTGGTGCCTGCTTCTTCGGTATCCGGGTCGATGATGCCGTCTTTGTAAGCCTGATTCAGTCTTGCCAGAGCCTCAATGGTCGCATCCTCTGTGAAACCGTCAACCCATTCGCCTGTCTCACGGTTTTTGTAGAACGAAGGATATGCGCCCTGCCAGAATTCCGGCATGTAGTTGATGTACGGAGCTTCATCGAGTTTGCCGAAGCCGGCAGCGATTACACCGTATGTCTTGTTATTGCCGTCGCCGTCCGGGTCATTCTCTGTGAATGCCTTGAGAACTGCGTAGTAGTCATCGAATGTCTTGATGTCATCAACGCTCTTGCCGACTGCTTCAAGCCAGCCCTTCTTGAGATAGGTAACGCATCCGTTGCCGTATGTCGGAGAGAAGCCGTACTGTGCGCCGTCTGCTGTACGAAGATTCATATTGATGGACGGGAGTGTGACACGGCTCTGGAATTCCGCATTGTCATACGCGTCAGCGAGGTTCCAGAGAAGACCTGTTGTCTGATACTGTCTCAGCATGGACGCGGACATGATCAGCGCATCAGGATATCCGGAATCACCCGGCTGTCCGGTTGTGAGTGTTCTGGATACGGTTCCGGAATAATCCGAGTGGTCGAGCTGTGTGATGTTGAGCTTGATCGGATGTCCGATGCGTTCGGAAACCGCCTCTTCCCACTGCTGAACAAATTCCGCCTGACCTGCATCAACCGTAGCGGTAATGGTTCCGTCTACTGTGATGTTGATTGTCTCGAGAACATAGTTTCCATTCTCGTCGACGCTTCCGCCTGCCGCAGGTGCGTTCGCGGAGCTGCTGCCGCAGCCCGCCAGCATCGCTGCACAGGCGATCAAAGAAAGTAACCTCTTTTTCATTTTCCTTCCTCCTTTGGATAGATGTTATGATTTTTGTAATTTGCTGATGTAAGCGTTTACGTAATCACAGTTTTACTGTACAACCTGGGTTTTGATAATTCAAGACTAAAAATAGGTGTTTTTTGCCTGTTTTCCTAATGTAATTTTGCGTTTATGCCATATTTTACTGTTTTTTTATCTTTTACTGCAGCTTGATTGAGTTATTGCACAATTTATACATCCTGCCGGGATTGCTCGATATACACAAAGGCCCAGCTTTAAGGCGAACCGGTTTAGTTTCTCGTTTCTTCCGGTTTTTTCACGTTTCTTTACAAAAATGTGCCCGAAAAATATGATTAGGATGAAAAATCGGAAGGAGGTCCGATCCATGACAGATTCTCTGTATTTCCGGCGCGAAGCGCTGCCGTTCCCGCTTTTCTCCGTTATCGTCAGTCTTCACGGGAACCGGATCCAGGAGGAATTCTTCCGGCCGCACACAAAGCATACCCTTCATCGGATGTTTTCCGTCACGAAGAGTTATACCGCGCTTGCGGTCTGCGCGCTCGCTGCCGAAGGACGGATCTCTCTCCAGGATCCGATCATTTCCCGGTTTCCGGATTACACCCCCGCAGACCCTCACCCGTATCTTTCGGAAATGACGGTCCAGGATCTGCTTGATATGAAAACATGTCACCGGGCCACGACATACAAGTTAAACCCCCGGGAACACTGGGTGCGTTCCTTCTTCACGACCCCGCCGGACCACCGGAGCGGACAGATCTTCAAATACGATACCAGTGCCGCCCACACCCTTGCGGCGCTTGTGTACCGCGTAACCGGAACCGGAATTCTCGACTATCTTCGTGAAGTGTTTCTGGCTGCGGTCGGCTTTTCGGAATCGGCTTATGTGATCAAAGACCCGTTTGGGGATGAGATCGGCGGCTCCGGTCTCATGGCATCCGCCGAAGACCTTGCCGTAACCGCGGAGTTTCTGATGTCCCTGTATCAGGGCACGTGGGCGGAACGGTATCCTTCCGTCATCAGCGAAACCTATAACCGTTCGTTCTTTGAACGCTTCCGGGCACTGTTTTGCCAGTGTGTCACATTCCGCAGTGCGACCATGCATGAAGGAAAGACGCTGGAGGAATGTCAGGGATACGGTTCGCAGTTCTGGATGATCCGCAACGGATTTATGATGTACGGAATGGGCGGCCAGTATGCGGCGTTTTTCCCGGACGAAGATCTTGTCATCATAACAACCGCAGACGCACAGTCCCTGCAGGGCGGCTCGCAGATGATTCTGGATGAGA
>CAJOLG010000002.1 GCA_905235315.1 uncultured Solobacterium sp.
GACGGGTCGAGCTGTGTAATGCGGGGATCCCCTTCGGTCATTACTTTTGCCCGGATCCATGATTTGTGTCCGTTTACCGTGATTTTTGAAATCTTTGAGACGGTATCGCCCGGCAATACGGTCCTGCGGTCGGAATTCCCTTCGATCGGTGTCTCGGTTCCGTCGCTTCCGATCCGGTACTCATTCAGACTGATGGACACATTTCCGGTACCGATATGATTCACGGTCGTCACCGTGCCGCCTTCCGCGTGTGCCGGTACATACGGGCACAGGGCAAGCACCGCCAGAATCACGGCGGCTGCCCTTCTGAAAACTGCGTTGTACATCATTTCTCCTTTCCGTTTCGGCGGGAATCCCCGCCTGACACTATCCTTATTGCGTCCGAAACCGGGATTCCCCCGCCCAAACCGAAAAAAAGCCGGATTATTTTCCGGCAGAAATTAAAAAACTCATCCCGGAGAAGTCTCCGCAATGAGTTCTTACTGATTTATGTTCAGAGCAGATGCGCGCGCATCTCTTCCGGCGAAAGCGGGGAAAGCAGCCCCGGGGCGATATCGAATACCGTCTTACAGCCGGTCTCACCTGCGTCTGCGAGGCGTTTTACCGCTCTTGCGTAGGCGATCAGAACACTGGAGGTGAACTCCGGGTTGGAATCGAGCTTCAGGCTGAATTCCACCACATGGTTGTTCGCATGATTCTCCCCGGTGTTTCCGGAGCGGATGACAAATCCGCCGTGGCCCATGCCGGAATGATTCGCCGCAAATTCTTCCGCATCGATGAAATGAACCGTGGTGTCATATTCATCAAAGTAGTTCGGCATCTCTTTGATCTCTTTTTCAATTCGTTCGGGATCTGCGCCTTCCTTGAGAACCACAAATACTTCCCGGGTGTGCTTCTGACGAACGGTCAGGTCCGGATTTTCACCGCTGCGCACAGCCGCCAGCGCATCCTCGCACGGAATCGTATACTGCTTTGCGTTGGCTACGCCCTCAATGCGGCGAACCGCATCGGAATGACCCTGGGATACGCCTTTCCCCCAGAAGGTATAGTCTTTTCCGTTGGGAAGGACCGCACCGGCATACGCTCTTGCGACAGAGAACAGTCCCGGGTCCCAGCCGACCGAGATCATGGCGATATGGCCACCCTCTTTTGCGGAGGCATCGACATTCGCAAAGTGGGTCGGAATATTGTGATGGGTATCGAAACTGTCAATGACATTGAAGTACTTCGCGTATTCCGGAGTCTGTACCGGAAGGTCTGTGGCGCTTCCGCCGCAGAGCATCAGAACATCGATCCGGTCCGCCCAGTCTTTGATTTCCGAAACGGATACGACCGGAACATCTTTGGTTACAGGGGTCACCGCGGAGGGATCCCGGCGGGTAAATATCGCCGCAAGTTCCATATCCCCGGCTTCGCTTACCGCATATTCAATGCCCTTTCCGAGATTTCCGTAACCGAGAATACCAATTCGTGTTTTCATTCTTCTTTTCCTCCCATTTTCAGCAGATCATTCATGTCGTACATGCCGGCTTCTTTTCCAAGCACATATTCGGCAGCGCGGATTGCGCCGTTCACGAAGATCTGCCGGTTCGCCGCATGGTGGCTGATGGTGATGCGTTCGTTGTCGCCGAAGAAGTACACCGTATGTTCACCGGCTTCGGTGCCGCCGCGCAGGGCATGCACACCGATTTCTCTTCCTCGAGCTCCGGTTATCCCTTCCCGGCCGTATACTTCTGTAAACTCGCCGTCCGGGTTCATGATTTCAAGCAGCGCTTTTGCGGTACCGCTCGGCGCATCCTTCTTCTGGTTGTGATGGGTTTCCGTCAGTTCCATGTCAAACGTATCTTTCAGCAGCGGAACCGCTTCCGCAATCAGTTTGCGCAGAACCGCAACCCCGTAGGAGAAATTCGAACTGTAGAATACCGGTACGGTCTGGGCGAGATCGTTCAGCACCTGCCGGTCTTCGTCCGTAACCCCGGTGGTGCCGTACACCAATGCGCAGCGGTGTTCGAGCACATAGTCTTTAATCCAGGAGAGGTTGTCCCGGTGGCTGAAGTCGATCACGACATCCGCCGCATCGCCGTCCAGTGCGCTTTTGTCAAAGGCGTCCGCCATGCCGAGAACCGTATGGCCGGCAGCTTCCGCAGTGGAGGCGATCAGGCTTCCCATCCGGCCTTTTCCGCCGATCAGGATTTTCATAAGAGTCCGACCTTCTTCATCTCGGCATAGAGCACATCCTTGTTCTTCTGTGCCATTTCATAGAGCGGCAGACGATAGCCTCCGACACCCTTGCCCATCGCATTCAGTGCTTCCTTGACCGGAATCGGGTTGACTTCGCAGAACAGCGCATGGATGTAATCCAGATACTTCTGCTGGATCGCAAGCGAGCCGGCCTGGTCTCCTTCAAACCACTTCGCAACGAGGTCATGGGCTTCCTTCGGATTGGTGTTCGCAAAGACGCTGATGACACCCGAACCGCCCAGAGACAGGATCGGAACGACCATGTCGTCATTTCCGCTGTACATCACGAAGTCGTCACTCAGAAACCGGGAGATACTGACAGCGTAACTGATGTTTCCGCTGGCTTCCTTGATTCCGATGATATTCGGATGCTTGGACAGACGCTCGACAGCCGATACGCTCAGAGAACATCCGGTTCTGCTCGGTACGTTGTAGAGAATAAGCGGAGCGCTGACCTGGTCTGCCACGGTTGTGAAGTGACGGATCATGCCCTCTTCGTTTGCCTTGTTGTAATACGGGGTGATTGCGAGGAGTGCATCCGCTCCCATATCCGCATAGCGTCTGCTCTTCGCCAGCATCGTGGCGGTGTCATTGGAGCCGGAGCCGGCAATGACCGGAACCCGGTGATTGACGGTACGGAGTGTATATTCCACAACCGAATCATCTTCCTCATGGCTCATCGTGGTGCTTTCACCGGTGGTGCCGAGCACCAGGATTCCGTCTGTGCCCTCTGCGATATGCCATTCCAGCAGCTCGCCGAGCTTTTCAAAGTTTACACTTCCGTCCGGATTGAACGGTGTGATCAGAGCTACAATACTGCCTTGAATTGTCTTCATTTTTTTCTCTCCTATTCCTCAAGCGCGGTCATATGTTCATAGGTTTCGCGCTGAATGACAAGTCTGTCTGTTCCCTCGTTGACAAATACTACTGCGGGAAGCGGAAGTTTGTTGTAATGGCTGGCCATCGAATAGCCGTAGGCGCCGGTGGTCTTCATGACGATCCGGTCCCCGCGCTTCACTTCCGGCAGCCGGATTGCCTGAATCAGGATATCTCCCGATTCACAGCATTTCCCGGCAACGGTGTATTCCGTTTCTGCCGGCTCGGTTTCCTTTCCGTCGATGAAGGCATCGTATTCCGCCTGGTAGAGTGCCGGGCGGATGTTGTCGGACATGCCGCCGTCAACGAACACATAGGTTTTGTTTGGGGTCTTCTTCGTAAAGCCTGCAGTGTATACCGTACAGCCTGCTTCTGCGACAATACTGCGGCCCGGTTCAATCAGAATGCGGGTGATATTGACGCCGGTGCGCTGTTTTTCATTCTGACAGGTTTCCAGAATGAACCGGCATACTTCATCGGTCGGGATCGGCGCATCCGCATCCGTATAACGGGCAGCGAAGCCGCCGCCGAGGTTCAGGGTGGAAATCTCCGTGCCGTACTTCTCTTTGAGGATCACCGCAAACTCAAACAGTTTGCGGATTTCCTCCCCGAATGCATTGCGGTCAAAAATCTGGGAGCCGATATGGGCATGGAAGCCGTCAAACACGATGTTCGGGCTGTTCTTCAGAAGATTCACGGCCTGTACGATTTCGTCTTCGTTCACAAAGGAGATTCCGAACTTACTGTCAACGTGCGCCGTCACAATATAGTGATGCGTATGGGCTTCCACCCCCGGGTTGACCCGTAAGAGCGTGTGTACCTGATAGCCGCAGTCCTTTGTGAATTCCTGCAGGAGCTCTGCCTCCTGCACATTGTCCACCACGAAGGTCCCGACCCGGTTTTCGAGAGCGTATTCGATCTCGGCCGGGGTTTTGTTGTTGCCGTGGAAGAAGGCTTTTGACATGTCATAGCCTGCCTGCACCGCGGTATAGATCTCCCCGCCGGAGACAACATCGAGATACATGCCGTACTCCTGAATGAGTTTGACGATTGCTTTACAGCTGAATGCCTTCGATGCGTAGAGCACCCCGGTTTCGAATTCCTCACTGGTGAAGTGATCCCGGTAGCTGCTCAGGATGGAGCGGATCTTTCCTTCGTCATACACCGTCAGCGGAGTTCCGTACTTCTCCGCCAGCGCGCGAATCGTGATGCCTGCGATTTCTGCCATAGGCTTTACCTCCAAAAAAATACCGGCAGAACACTATCTGCCGGTATGAATGAACACGCAGCCGATAGCACTCCTACTTTCGTAGACAGTCTGACAGATCTTCTCTGCCAGCCCACCATCTCCCGGTGCCCCGGAAAACAGTTCGGCGGAATTGCCTCCGTCAGTCATCCAACGCCTGCCGGCTCTGACTGACCTGATCGCTCCCGCGCCTCTATCATTGAAGTGAGTTTATCATTCCTTGTGGTTCTTTTCAATACATTTGCGCACAAAATGCGTTCCGGGCTCAGCTTCGGCTTCCGGTGCCCTTCCTGCATGGCGGGGTGCCGGCAGCGAAAAGAAAACAGATACGCATTGGTTTTGTGCATATCTGTCTTTTGCGTTCAGTCGAGGGAAACGCCCGCTTCTTCCAGGGCATCCTTTAATGAAAACTGTTCCCTGTCGATTTCATCCTCATTCAGTACCAGAATCTGGATATCGCCGGATGCCTTGTCCAGAACCGTTGCGGAGACATCATATTCCCCGGGTGTGATGTCGTATACATTCATAATGATTCCGTCAAACGTTTCGCTCAGTTCGATATTTCCGGTATGATCCTTGAATACGATGTTCACTTCTCCTTTGGAGAGATCCGAATTGATCAGAACACATTCATTTTCGCCGACCGTCATCGAACCGGTGGCTGTATTTTCCTCTGCCGCATTCACCGCATGAAGATTCGAATAGACCGGAGTGGTTTCAAACTCCAGAACAGATTTCCCGCAGGCGCTCAGAAGTAATACCGCAAGGCCTGCCGCAGCCAGTCTTTTTTTCATAGTGCTGTTCTCCTGTGTATCTCATTTATTATACACATTTGCCCGCATTTTCATACCTGCCCGGCGTGCCGCAGCTTCCGCTGACGCAGGGCGTACAGCACCTCAAGCACACAGCAGGTCATCCAGCCGACCGGATAGCCGAAGCCGACCGGAGCCGGCGCGTTCATGATGAACCGTGTCATGACAAACAGATAGATCTGCCGCACTGCGACAAAACTTCCCAGCATGATGATCATCGGGCCGCGGGAATCCCCGTGTCCGCGCAGCGCTCCGGCAAGCACATGATTGACGACATTGAACGAGACAAACAGCATGTTCGTCCGGATGAAGAGACAGCCGTACCGGATGACTTCCGGTTCCCGCGAGAAGAGCGAGACCGCCTCCGGCGCAAGCAGTAAAAGGAATAATATAATCACGCCGGTAACCCCAAGCGCAAGCAGCACGGTAAGCACAGCCCCTCTCTCCGCCCGGTCTTCTTTTCCTGCTCCGACGTTCTGGGAGACGAAGGTGGTTGCGGCCGCCGCCATACTCTGCATCGGCAGCATCACGAACTGGTCCAGCTTGTTGTAGGTGCTCCAGCCGGCCATGACATCCGAACCGAAGTGATTGATATACGACTGCACAAAAACATTGGAGAACGCGGTGATCACCGACTGGATGCCGGCCGGCAGCCCGACCGCAAAGATCATCCGCAGATGATCGGGATCGATGTTCAGATCATGCCAGGTCAGCCGGTAAATATCCCCGGTCCGGCTCAGGAGAACCAGGATCAGTGCGGCGGAGACAAACTGCGAGAGGATCGTTGCCCATGCGGCACCTGCGATGCCCGCATGGAAGACCACCACAAACAGCAGGTCGAGAACGATATTCAGAAGACTGGTAAAAACCAGAAAGTACAGCGGCCGGGTCGTATCTCCGACCGAGCGCAGAATCCCGCTTCCCATGTTGTAGATCAGAAGACCCGAGATGCCGGCAAAATAAATGGAAAGATACACTGCGGCCTGCGGGAAGACATCCTCGGGAGTCGCCGTAAACCTCAGCATCGGAGTTACCGTGATCATTCCCAGTATGGTAAATACCACCGAGATCAGAAAGGTCATCGCCATGGTCGTTTCAATGGCAGTGTGGAGTTTTTCCGTGTTTCCGGAGCCGAACTGCCTCGCGATCACCACCGAAGCGCCGACCGAAAACCCGTTGAAGAAAAACACGGCCATGTTGGTGATCATGGAGGTGGACCCGACTGCCGCAAGCGCCTCCTTGCCCACAAAGTTTCCGACCACGATCATATCCACCGTGTTGTACAGCATCTGAAATACATTCCCCAGCATCAGCGGCAGCGAATACAGAATGATTTTCTGCAGGATCGGTCCCTCTGTCATGTTTACGCTGGTTGTTTTCCGTTCGTTGTTCATGCGGTTCACGGGAAGAATTATACTCTGCTTCGTTCCGACTCCGGGAAGAAACGGCAAAATGAAACATTTTCATAACTTGTAATATGTTTCAGGTTTTTTCTGAAAATTGTCTGAAAATTGTGTTGACAGCCGTTTGGACAGGATCTTACAATGCATACAGACAAACGATACACAAAGCGATGCGGAAGAGGAGTACATCCGGAGCGGTTATCCAAGAGAGCGGGCGCTGATGGGAATCCCGTATAACAGACCGAATGGAAAAACACTTCCAAGTCCGACCTGAACGGCAAGGGCGCCAAGTAGGGAAGGCGTGATGGCGGCACGTTATCCCCGCACGGGTTTGTTGGAACCCTTTGAGAAGCAAATCAGGTGGCACCACGGAGAGCCGGCCTTCGTCCTGAATATCAGGAGGACTGCCGGAATACGGAGGTGCCATTTTATGTGTTCAATCTTTACCGTACTGTCGGAAGCCATTCCCGAAGAAACCATTCGTAACTGTTTTAACGCCACCGTCTCCCGCGGACCGGATATGAGCAGACTGATTCGGATCCCCGGCGGCTGGATGGGATTCCACCGGCTTGCGATCATGGGACTCGACGACCGGGGAATGCAGCCGTTTGAGATGAACGGCGACTATGCCATCTGTAACGGTGAGCTGTACGGCTTCCGCCCGATCCGGGACCGGCTTATGAAACAGTATCCGCTGAAAAGCGGGTCTGACTGTGAAATCATCCTTCCGCTGTATTACGAGTACGGTCTCGAGCTGTTTAAAACCCTGGATGCGGAATTTGCGATGATTCTGTACGATCACACCCAGGACATGGTGATCGCTGCGCGGGACCCGATCGGCATCCGGCCGCTGTATTACGGCCTGACGGATGACGGAAAAATGGCATTTGCGAGTGAGCCGAAGAACCTGGTGGATCTCTGTCAGAAGATCCTCCCCTTCCCTCCGGGACACTACTGGACCGAAAAGGAAGGCTTCGTTCAGTATTATGATCCCTCGGAAGTGGTTCAGTTCACGATGAAGGATGAAGACGCAATCTGCGCCAAACTGCGCCGGCTTCTTATCGACGGCGTCGAGAAGCGCCTGGATGCGGACGCACCGGTCGGCTTCCTGCTCTCCGGCGGACTGGATTCCTCACTGGTCTGCGCCATTGCCCAGCAGATGTCGGACCGCCCGATCCGCACGTTTGCGATCGGAATGGATGTCGATGCGATCGACCTCAAATACGCAAGGGCAGTCGCGGATTATATCGGCAGTGATCATACCGAAGTCATCATTTCAAAACAGGACGTCATCGATTCTCTCGAAGATGTCGTGCATCTGCTTGGGACATGGGATATCACAACCATCCGTGCCTCGGTCGGAATGTACCTCGTCTGTAAATACATTCATGAACATACCGATGTCCGGGTGCTTCTTACCGGTGAAATCTCGGATGAGCTGTTTGGATACAAATACACCGACTTTGCGCCGAACGCCGAGGAATTCCAGAAAGAAGCGGAGAAACGGATCCATGAGCTTCATATGTATGATGTGCTGCGGGCCGACCGCTGTATCTCGGTCAACTCGCTGGAAGCGCGGGTTCCCTTCGGCGATCTCAAGTTTGTGCGGTATGCCATGAGTATCGATCCCTATCTCAAGATGAACCGCCACAACATGGGCAAATACCTTCTGCGGAAGGCATTCGCCGCGGATCACATCCTGCCGGAAGAGATTCTCTGGCGGCAGAAAGCCGCATTCTCGGATGCGGTCGGCCACTCCCTGGTTGATGACATCCGCGCCTATGCGGAAGAGAAATACACCGACGAAGAGTTTGAAGCGAAGAAGGCACAGTATACCTACTGCCCTCCGTTCACCAAGGAAAGCCTCCTGTACCGGGAGCTGTTTGAGAAATACTATCCGGGCAACGCAGAGATGATCGCAGATTTCTGGATGCCGAACAAAAACTGGGAAGGATGCGCGGTAAACGATCCTTCGGCACGGGTACTTTCCAACTATGGGGAAAGCGGGGTGTAATCGATGAAACTCACCAAGATGCAGGGAATCGGAAATGATTATCTCTACTTCTTCTCGGAGGTGCCGGAGAACGTAACCGAACTGGCCGTCCGGTTGTCAGACCGTCATTTCGGAGTCGGATCCGACGGCCTGATCTACATCTCCCCTTCCAAGACAGCGGATTTCCGCATGCGGATCTTCAACGCCGACGGCAGTGAAGCGAAGATGTGCGGCAACGGGATCCGCTGCGTGGGCAAATACGTTTACGAAAAGGGATATACCGAAAAGACCGAGCTGACTGTCGAGACCCTCTCCGGCATAAAGCATCTGAAGCTTCACCTGGAAGACGGCATCGTCACTGCGGTCTCCGTGAATATGGGAACCGCAGAGGTATCCGATTCCTGTTCCGTTGATATTGACGGCAGATCCTACACCCTCACTCCGGTATCTACCGGCAACCCCCATGCGGTAATGTTCGTGGAAGAAGAAGGTCTCACTCTTCCGGAAACGAT
Source organism: uncultured Solobacterium sp. (assembly GCA_905235315.1). Taxonomy (GTDB): domain Bacteria; phylum Bacillota_I; class Bacilli_A; order Erysipelotrichales; family Erysipelotrichaceae; genus Bulleidia. The sequence continues at coordinate 9,084 of CAJOLG010000002.1, forward strand.
CGGCCGGAAGATCGAGCACCATGCGCTGTTTCCCGGCGGCGTGAATGCGGAGTTTATCCGGGTGAAGGACGCAAACCGGCTTCGCATGCGGGTATGGGAACGCGGAAGCGGTGTCACCATGGCCTGCGGGACAGGCGCCTGCGCCAGTACCGCTGCCGCAGTGCATGCCGGGTACTGCAGAGCCGGACAGCCGGTAACGGTAGAGCTTGACGGCGGGACGCTCGAAATCACGGTTCAGGAAGACGGAACCGTATGGATGAAGGGCCCTGCGGAATTTGTGTATGAAGCAGAGGTAACAATGACAGGAGGAACTACGGTATGCCCACAGTAAATCTCAATTACGGAAAACTGAAAGATTCCTATCTCTTTGCGGGCATCGCGGCCAAGGTCAATGCCTATGCCAAAGCGCATCCGGATCAGAAGATCCTCCGCCTCGGCATCGGGGATGTCACTCAGCCCCTGGTGCCTTCCGTAATCGCCGCCCTGCATGAGGCGGTCGATGACCAAAGCAAGGCCGCTACCTTCCACGGATATATGCCGGAAGTCGGCGACAGCCGGCTGCGGAGTGCGATCACCGCATACTACCGCCGCCGCGGCGTGGAACTGAGCGATGAGGAAGTGTTTGTGTCCTACGGGGCGAGTGATGAGCTCGGTGATATTCTGAATCTCTTTGACCGCAGTCTGGATGCCGTTCTGATTGAGCCGGCCTATCCTGCATACGCGGATGCCAATGTCATGGAAGGACGCACGATTCACTATATCGAAACTTCGGAGGCAGACGGGTTTACCCCGGCTCCGCCCAGGGATCCGTTCCCTGCCCTGATCTATATCTGCTCGCCCAACAACCCGACCGGCGCAGTCTTTACAAAAGAGCGTTTGACGCAATGGGTGGAATATGCCAATTCCACCGGATCGGTGATTCTCTTTGACGCAGCGTATGAGGCGTTCATTACGGATGATGCGCTTCCCCGCAGTATCTATGAAATCGAAGGCGCAAAGACCTGTGCGATCGAGATCTGCTCGCTGTCCAAGACTGCCGGGTTTACCGGCACCCGGTTCGGGTATACCGTCATTCCCCAGGCCCTTGTGCGGGACGGTGCCGAGCTCAACGCAATGTGGGTGCGCAACCGCACCACCCGAACCAACGGCGTTTCGTATATCCAGCAGAAAGGCGCACTCGCGGTATTCACCGAACAGGGACAGCGCGAAATCCAGGAGCTGCTCTCCGTGTACCGTCAGAACGCAAAGACCTTCATGGCGGCTCTGGATCAGGCCGGCCTCTCGTATATCGGCGGAAAGAATTCCCCCTATATCTGGATGCGGTGCCCGGACGGACGCACCGGCTGGGAGACCTTTGATCTCCTGCTGGAAAAAGCCCAGATTGTCGGCACCCCGGGAGAAGGCTTCGGCGCCTGCGGAACCGGATTCTTCCGCTTCTCCATGTTTGCGGATCCCGCGGATATCAAAGAAGCCGGAAAACGGATCCAGTCCGTGTTCCTCTGAAAATATTTTCATCGATTTGTAATTATTTATAAAATATTTTCAGAAATAATATTGACAGTTTTCAATCATCCCGTTACCATAGAGTCTGTTAGAGCAAAGGTGCCCGAACAGCCGGGTTTCCTTTGCTCTTTTGTTTTATATCAATCAGTTTGTCTGAAGGAGGAGAGAACGTATGAGCTACACAAAAGAAGACATCATCAAGCTGGTCGAAGAAGGCGACATCGAATTTATCCGCATGCAGTTTACAGACATCTTCGGACGTCTGAAGAACGTAGCGATCACCGCTTCCCAGATCAAAAAGGCAGTGAACAACGAAATCATGATTGACGGCAGCTCCATTGAGGGATTTGTGCGGATCAATGAATCCGATATGTATCTTCATCCGGATCTTGACTCCTATGCAGTTCTTCCCTGGCGGCCCCAGCAGGCAAAAGTCGCACGCCTGATCTGCGATGTGTATCTGCCGGACGGCACCCCGTTCAGCGGCGATCCGCGGAGCACCCTGAAGAAGGTTCTCGCAAAGGCGGCGGAGAAAGGCTATTCCTTCAACGTCGGCCCGGAATGTGAATTCTTCCTGTTTGAGACCGATGAGCACGGTCAGCCCACCACAAAGACAAGTGATGACGCAGGCTACTTCGATCTTGACCCGCTGGATCACGGCGGATCCACCCGGCGTGAGATCTGCATGATGCTGGAGCGCATGGGCTATGAAGTAGAAGCGAGCCATCATGAGGTTGCCCGCGGCCAGCACGAGATCGATTTCAAGTACAGTGATGCGCTGCGTACGGCAGACAATGTCATGACCTTCAAGCTTGCGGTCAAGACCGTCGCCCAGAAGAACGGTCTTCATGCGACCTTCATGCCGAAACCGATCTTCGGAATCAACGGCAGCGGCATGCATACCAACATGTCCCTCTTCAAGGACGGAAAGAATATCTTCGCCGATCCTTCCGATCCGGAAGGTCTTTCCAAGGAAGCGTATTCCTTCATCGCCGGTATTCTGGCCCACATCAAATCCATGACCGCGATTACCAACCCGCTGGTCAACAGCTACAAGCGCCTTGTGCCGGGTTATGAAGCTCCGTGCTATATCTCCTGGTCTTCATCCAACCGCTCGGCTCTGATCCGTATCCCGGCATCCCGCGGCCAGGGAACCCGTGTCGAGCTGCGCTGCCCGGATCCTTCGTGCAACCCGTATCTCGAACTCGCGGTATGCCTCGCGGCAGGTCTTGACGGAATTGAGCGCGGCCTGGTTCCGCCGGCAGAAGTCTTTGACAACATCTTTGAAATGAACGCTGCAGAGCGCAAAGCGCAGGGCATTGAAAGCCTGCCGGGCACTCTGAAGGAAGCTGTTGACCTGATGAAGGAAGATGATGTCATCTGTGATACACTCGGTGAGCACATCGTTTCGCAGTACTGCGAAGGCAAGTATGCGGAATGGGATGCGTACCGCACCGCAGTATCGGAATGGGAAATCAACGAATATCTCATGATGTACTGATATGGCGAAAATTGTTGTGGCGTTCCGTGACCGTGTGACTGCGGAGTCCGTCGCTTCATTACTGCGCGAGAGCGGGTATGAAGTGATCCGTGTATGTACCGCAGGCGATGAGATCAAACGCACATTCAGTCAGATTCAGGATGGCATCCTGATCTGCGGAGCCAGATTCAAAGACCGTACGCTGGATCAGATCGTTCATGATCTGAACGAACATGTGGAAATCCTCTGTATTTCCAAGCAGGAGGCCGCCGCGGATATCCGCTCGGCCCGCGTGTTCCACCTTCAGCCTCCGGTGCGCAGATCTATCCTGGCTGCCTGGGCAGACATGCTGATACAGCTTCATTATCAGAAGCTTCCGCATCGGGAAACCACAGACCGCCAGGTCATCGATTCCGCCAAGCAGAAACTGATGCAGGAAATGCACTTCAGTGAAGCGGAAGCACATCGGTACCTGCAGAAATTCAGTATGCGGAACGGAATCCGGATGACGCAGGCTGCGGAGCAGATCCTTCATCCATCCACGGAATAAAATCGGCAAATCCGGGGTCATCCTGTATGACCTCGGATTTCTGACGCTGCAGGACACAAACAGGAGGAAAATAATGAAAACCGAAAACGAATACCCTATGGAACATGATTCCTGCGGAATCGGCGCAGTCGTTAATATTGACGGACGCAAAACCCACAGCGCAGTCAATGACGCGCTCTGTATCGTTGAGCATCTCGGTCACCGCGCAGGCAAAGACGCCAGCGGCGAGGTCGGCGACGGTGTCGGCGTATTACTGCAGATCTCGCATCGGTTTTTCAGCCGGGTAATGGCCGAAAGCGGAATGGAGGTTCCGGGCGAAAAGGATTACGCCGTCGGAATGTTCTTTTTCCTGAAGGATGCGGTAAGCCGGGTAATATCCGAGCGGATGTTTGAAGTGATTGCCGAGAAATACGGCATGTCCGTACTCGGCTGGCGTGATGTCCCGGTGAAGAAAGAGATTCTCGGGCAGAAGGCACTCGACAGTATGCCGTGCATCCGCCAGGTATTTGTAAAACGGCCGGAAGGCACCGCGCAGGGATTTGAATTTGACCGGCTGCTTTATATTGCCCGCCGGGAATTTGAACAGGGAAATGACAGCACCTATATTGTTTCTCTTTCGTCCCGCACCATTGTCTATAAAGGAATGTTTCTGGTTGACCAGCTCCGGGCGTTTTATACCGACCTGCAGGATGAAGCGTATGAAACCGCAATCGCCGTGGTGCACTCCCGATTCTCCACCAACACCAATCCAAGCTGGAACCGGGCTCACCCCTACCGTATGATTGCCCACAACGGAGAGATCAACACGATCGCCGGAAACCGGGACCGCATGATGGCGCGTGAAGAGACCATGCATACCGGGTTTATGGAACCGTATATCGACCGGATCTGTCCGGTGATCAGCGATGCCGGGTCCGACTCCGCCATGGTGGACAACACCCTGGAATTCATGTATATGAGCGGAATCGATCTTCCGCTTGCCTTAATGATCATGATTCCCGAACCCTGGAAGAACAATAATTCCATCGATCAGGATAAACGGGATTTTTATCATTACTACGCCACGATGATGGAACCGTGGGACGGCCCGGCCGCCATCATTTTCACCGATGGGGAACGGGTCGGCGCCTGCCTTGACCGCAACGGACTTCGTCCGGCACGGTATTACGTCATGGATGACCAGCGTCTGATTCTTTCTTCCGAAGTCGGCGTGCTGCCGTTTGATGAATCCCATATTGTCCGGAAATCCAGACTGATGCCGGGAAAGATCCTGCTGGCGGATACCGTGAAAAAACGCATCGTGGAAGATGAAGAATGCAAGAACACCTATATTCAGGCACACCCTTACGGCGAATGGCTGAGCCTGCATCTGCGCCGGCTTTCGGATCTGCCGATTCCCAATCACAAACTTCCCAGCCACACCCAGGAAGTGCGTGACAAGCTGTACAAGGTATTCGGTTATTCCTACGAAGATGTGCGTGAGATTCTGTATCACATGGCAGAAAACGGCGTGGAGCCGACAGCCTCCATGGGTCATGACACTCCGCTTACGATGTATTCGGGCCAGCACGAAAAACTGTTTGATTATTTCTATCAGCGCTTTGCCCAGGTTACCAATCCGCCGATCGACTCGATCCGGGAAAAGGTGGTTACCGATACGACGGTATATCTCGGCTCCCAGGGCAATCTGCTCGAAGAGACGAGCTCCAACTGCACCGTGCTTGAAATCACCAACCCGATTCTCACCGGTACCGACATGCTGAAGATCAAGGCACTGAATGAGCCGCCTCTCAAATGTGCGGTGATCAGTATGCTGTATTATCCCAATACCTCGCTGAAGAAGGCAGTCGAACAGCTTTGTTTCAGCTGTGACCGGGCGTATACGGCCGGAGCCAACATTCTTGTGCTGAGCGACCGGGGCGTGGATGAAAACCATCTTCCGATCCCGAGCCTGCTTGCGGTATCTGCCGTCTACCAGCATATGGTTGTCACCAAGAAGTGCACGCAGCTGTCGCTCGTCGTGGAAAGCGGCGACCCCTGCACCGTGCATGACTGCGCTGCCCTGCTTGGGTTCGGCGCCCGGGCGGTCTACCCCTACCTTGCGCAGGAATGCATTGTGGAGATGATCGATCTCGGCATTCTGGATAAGGATTATCACACCGCCATCGATGACTACAACAAGGCAGTGCGCGACGGCATCACAAAGATTGCGGCGAAAATGGGTATTTCCACCATTCAGTCGTATCAGTCCGCAAAGATCTTCGAAGCACTCGGCCTTTCGGATGAGGTGATTGACACCTACTTTACGGGTACCGTATCCGGCGGCGGAAGCACTACACTGGCGGAAATCGAACAGGATCTTCTCTACCGCCATGAACATGCGTTTGACCCGCTCGGCCTGCAGGTTGACACCACACTGGACAGCCTCGGCCGGCATGGCCTGCGCAGCGGTTCCGCTGCCAGTGAACATCTGTACTCCCCGGAAGTGATTCTTGCGCTGCAGAAAGCAGCACATACCGGAGAGTATGAGGACTTCCGGTATTATACGGGACTTCTCGAAGCGATGGAGCCGCACCATATGCGGGATGCCTTCCGGTTTTCCGAGAATGTGACGCCAATCCCGCTGGAAGAAGTTGAGCCGGCAGAAGAGATCGTCAGACGCTTTAACACCGGAGCCATGTCCTACGGCTCCCTGTCAAAGGAAGCGCATGAAACCCTGGCCGAGGCGATGAACCGCCTCCATGCCCGCTCCAATACCGGAGAAGGCGGCGAAGATCCTGCCCGGTTCGGAACGATCCGCAACTCCCTGGTCAAGCAGGTTGCGTCGGGCCGCTTCGGCGTGACGGCAGAATATATCAACAGCGCCGGAGAGCTCCAGATCAAGATGGCACAGGGCGCAAAACCCGGGGAAGGCGGACATCTCCCCGGAAACAAGGTATATCCGTGGGTCGCAAAGACCCGGTGCTCCACGCCGGGTGTATCCCTGATTTCCCCGCCCCCGCACCATGACATCTATTCCATTGAAGATCTCGCACAGCTGATCTATGACCTGAAGAATGCGAACCGCGATGCCCGCGTTTCCGTAAAGCTGGTCAGTGAACACGGTGTCGGGACGATTGCCTGCGGCGTTGCCAAGGCAGGTGCGGATGTGATTCTGATCTCCGGACATGACGGCGGCACCGGTGCCGCCCCGTACAGCTCGATTCATCATGCCGGTCTTCCGTGGGAAACCGGCATTGTGGAAGCCCACCGGGAGCTCATTGCGAACAATCTGCGGCAGCGGGTCATCCTGCAGACAGACGGAAAGCTGATGTGCGGCCGTGATGCCGTAATTGCGGCGATTCTCGGTGCGGAAGAGTTCGGCTTCGCAACCGGACCGCTGGTCTCCATGGGCTGTATGATGATGCGGGTCTGCTCGAAAGACACCTGCCCGTTCGGCATCGCAACCCAGAATGAAACCCTGCGTGCCCGCTTCCGGGGAAAGCCCGAATATGTCATGAACTACATGTTACTGATGGCGGAAGATGTCCGCCGCATCATGGCATCGCTCGGCGTACGCACCGTAAACGAACTGATCGGACGCAGCGATCTGCTTGTCAGCACCCCGGGCAATCCGCTTACGGATGCGGTGAAAGAACCGCAGCTCTGTCACTATGAGCCGGGCCATGCGTTTGACTTTGAACTTGGGAAAACCGTTGATATGAACGTCCTCATTCCCTGGTATCACAAAGAGCGGAAGAAGCGCGGCAAACACCGGATCAGCGTAGATCTCTGCGCATCCGACCGCACTGTCGGAACCCTGCTGGGATCTGAGATCGTCCGCAATGAATCCGGAGAGCGGGCGGATGATACCTGGACGGTGGAATGCCATGGCAGCGCCGGCCAGTCGTTCGGAACCTTCCTGCCGAAAGGCGTTACCCTCCGGCTTTACGGAGATGCCAACGACTACGTCGGAAAAGGACTCTCCGGCGGAAAGCTCATTATCACTCCGAAACCGGAAGCCCGCTTTGCGTGGAATCAGAATACGATCATCGGGAATGTCGCGCTGTACGGTGCGACATCCGGAACCGCCTACTTTGCCGGTCTTGCCGGGGAGCGCTTCTGTGTCCGCAACAGCGGTGCAGCCGCAATCTGCGAAGGCTGCGGAGACCATGGTCTTGAATATATGACCGGCGGTATCGCGGTGATTCTCGGGGAAACCGGAAAGAACTTTGCGGCAGGCATGAGCGGAGGCGTGGTCTATGTTCTGGATGAACACCATACGCTTTACCGCAACATCGGCCATGAGCCGCTGGTGTTAAAGGAAGTCACCGAGAAATATGACATCCAGCAGCTGAAAGAACTGCTGGAGGACTACGAGAAGGAAACCGGTTCAAAGAAGGCCGGTGAAATACTGGCGCATCTGGATGACTGGATCCCGCAGTTCAAGAAGATCATCCCGGGCCCGTATCAGAAGATGCTGGAACGCATCTCACATTATGAAGAACAGGGCATCCGGAATGAGGATGCACAGATGGAAGCGTTTCTTGATCTTACAAGAAGAAATGGAGGTGCGTGATGGGAAAACCAGATGGATTCCTGCTGTATGAGCGCAGGGAAGACGGAATGCGTGATGTCAGTACACGCATCCGGGACTACAATGAAATCCACGCTTCGCAGTCCGAAGAAGCGCGCTGCCGTCAGGCGGCACGCTGTATGAACTGCGGCGTTCCGTACTGCCAGTCCGGCATTAAACTTCACGGCATGGTTACGGGATGCCCGCTCCATAACCTGATTCCCGAGTGGAATGACGCAATCTACCGCTCCCATAACGAACATGCATTAAACCGTCTGCTGAAAACCAATCCGTTTCCGGAGTTTACCGGACGGGTATGCCCGGCATTATGTGAAAAGGCATGTCTCAACGGGCTTGACGGAAATCCCGTAACGATCCGGGACAATGAACGGTTTCTGATCGAATACGGATTTGAACATGACCTTCTGAACCCGGTTATTCCTTCCGTGCGCTCACAGAAGCGGGTTGCGGTCGTCGGCAGCGGGCCGGCAGGGCTTGCGGCAGCGCATCGTCTCAATCAGCGTGGTCATACTGTGACCGTATATGAGCGCGATGATGAGATCGGCGGCCTTCTGATGTATGGCATTCCGAATATGAAGCTCGACAAATCCGTCATCCGCAGACGCCGCGCAAAGATGGAGGCAGAGGGTATCGTATTTCACACCGGAGTCTCCGTCGGTGATGAGATTGCACTCGAAGATCTGCGGGATCAGTATGACGCAGTGATCCTTGCCTGCGGCGCAAAGCAGGCGCGTGTCCCCGATGTGGAAGGCATCACGGAAACATCCGGGGTAATCAATGCGGTGGAGTTTCTGAAGCAGACCACAAAAGCACTGCCTGCCCTTCCTATGGTGAACGCACACGGCAAGCATGCGGTGATCCTCGGCGGCGGAGATACCGGCAATGACTGTGTCGGCACCTGTATCCGCCAGGAATGCGCATCCGTCGTTCAGCTGGAGATGATGCCCAAGCCGCCCGAAGAGCGGACACCGGACAATCCCTGGCCGGAATGGCCGAAAACCCTGAAGACCGACTACGGCCAGCAGGAAGCGATTCATGTGTTTCAGAAAGACCCGCGGCTGTTCTCCAGGACGATCACTTCACTGATCAAAGAAGACAATGTTCTGCGGGGAGTTGAAACCGCGGAAGTCCACTTCTCCCAGGGTAAAATGAATATCTCCGAAGAACGGGAAACCATTCCCTGTGATCTTCTGATCATCGCGGCCGGGTTTACCGGCTGTGAACCGGAACTTCCCGCATCGATGGGAATCGAACGCACCGCACGCAATACGGTTGCGACCGGGGAAGGAACGTATATGACGTCGGTCGAAGGCATCTTCACTGCCGGCGATATGCACAGAGGCCAGAGTCTTGTGGTATGGGCCCTGGCGGAAGGGCTTGCCTGTGCGCGGGAAGTTGACGCATGGATGATGGGATATACCAATCTCCTTTAACCGAAGAAGAAAGACGGAAGCACCCGCTTCCGTTTTTCGTTTCCGGCTTATGCCATCGATTCATGCGGGTTTATAATTACAGGCATGAAGTCTCTTAGATCCACCAGTAAATATCTTTCGCTGATCCTGCGGCACCGGCCCGAAGCCATCGGTATTACCCTTGATGATCACGGATGGGCGGATACTGCAGAACTGATTGAAGGAATAAACAAAACGTATCCGTTAACGATGGAACTGCTGGAAGAAATCGTGCGCTCGGATGAGAAACAGCGCTATTCATTCAATGCGGACAAAACAAAAATCCGGGCCAATCAGGGACATTCCATTCCGGTAGATGTGGAGCTTTCGGAAGCAGAACCGCCCGAAGTGCTGTATCACGGAACCGGAGAGAAGAGTGTCTCTTCCATTCTGCAGGAAGGCCTGAAGCCGATGAGCCGGCTGTACGTGCATCTTTCCAACGATACGGACACCGCCCGCAAAGTCGGAAGCCGGCATGGAAAACCGGTGATCTTCCTGGTTCTTGCGGGAGAAATGTACCGGGACGGCCATCCCTTTTATCGCTCGGCCAACGGAGTCTGGCTGACCGCGGACGTTCCCGTCAGGTACCTGAAACAGCTTTGAGGTGAGAATACGGCATCCCCGTATTCTTTTTTTCGTTTTCTCCGGCAGTGAAAACGCCCGGATGGCTCGACTTCATGCATAGATTCCGTTATGATTCAGGCATACAGGGAACGCAGGATGCCTGCGTTCTGACGGAGTTTTCTATGAAATCATTTCTGTTCTATAAACCGTGCAGTAATGACACGGACTGGGAGCGGCTGGACCGCTTCCGCAGATACATGGAAAAGCGCAGCGCTTCGATCTGTTCCGAGCGTGCCCTTTTCTATACCGAATCGTTTCAGTCTACCGAGGGAGAGCCTTATATCATCCGGAAAGCCAAGGCCTTTGCGCATACGCTTGCGCATATGACGATTTATGTTGAGCCGGATTCCCTGATCTTCGGCAACCAGGCAAGCCGGAACTTTGCGGCGCCCATCTTTCCGGAGTATTCCATCGACTGGGTCATCCAGGAACTGGATGAATTTGAACAGCGGACCGGTGATGTTTTTCACATCGATGAAAAGACCAAAGCCGACCTGCGGTCCATTCACGCATACTGGCACGGCCATACGCATGAAGATGAAGTAAATGCCAATACCACCGAAAACATCCGGCTTGCGGAAAAGCAGGGCATCCTGCACCGGGGCGGAATCTCCATGTCGGGAGACGGGCATATTGTGCCGGATCATCCGACCGTTCTTCGGCGCGGCCTGCGCGCCATCCAGAAAGAAGCGGAACAGAAAGCGGCCGATCCTGCATATACCGAAGCGCAGCGCGATTTCTATACCGCGGTATCCATCTCGATGAACGGCGTGCTGGATTTCTTCAAGCGCTACGGAGTTCTGCTTTCCGGCCTTGCGGCGGCGTGTACCGATCCCAAACGCAAAGCGGAACTGCTTGCCATGAGTGACATGGCCGCAACGATGATGGAGCAGCCTGCCCGCTCGTTCCATGAAGGCGTTGAGGTCTGCTATATGGTTCACCTCCTGCAGATGATCGAATCCAACGGACATTCGTTCTGTTACGGGCGCTTTGATCAGTATATGTACGACCTGTACAAAGCAGACATCGAAGACGGTGTGCTGAATGATGACAAGGCACTGGAACTCATTACGGATATGTTTCTGATGAATTCCTCCAACAACAAAGTCCGCCCTTACGGCCATACCCGCTTTTCCCAGGGGTATCCGCTGTACTCCAATCTTGCGGTCGGAGGCCTGACCCCGGAGGGCAAAGACGGAACCAATGAACTCTCGTATCTCTGCATCGAAGCGATGAATCTCTGTTCCATGGCGGAACCCAACTTCTCTGCCCGGATTCATGCGGGAACGCCGGAGGAGTTTCTCGAAGCGTGCGCAAAACTGATCCGCACGGGGTGCGGCATGCCTTCGCTGTTCAATGATGAAACTGCGGTAAAAGGTCTGACCGACCTGGGTATTCCAAAAGAAGATGCGCTCGACTACTGCCCGATCGGCTGTGTGGAGACCGGGGTGCCCGGCAAATACGGCCACCGCGCCACCGGCATGACGTATGTCAACTGGGGCAAGGTTTTGGAGGTCCTGCTGTATAACGGCTATGACCCCAAGAGCGGCATCCGGATGATCTCCGTCAATGACAGCGATGCGCATCGTTCCGTGTTTAAAACCTATGACGAGGTATGGGCTGCCTGGGAGCGGTTCCTGAAGTTCTATACCGATATCTCCGTGGAATGCGATGCGGTATGCGACCGCAGTCTTGAGATCTACGATGCCGATCCGTTTGCGAGCGCCCTGATCTTTGACTGTATGGAGCGGGGCAAAACCCTGAAGCAGGGCGGCTGCCGCTATGACGTCATCTCGCAGTCCAACATCGGGCCGAGTGTTGTCGGCAACTCCCTGATGGTGCTGAAAAAACTGGTCTTTGAAGACCGCACCCTGACATATGATCAGCTTCTGGATGCCATGGAAGACAACTGGCAGAGCAGTGAATCGAGACGAGTTCACAGGCTGGTGAACGACGTGCCCAAGTTCGGCAACGACAATGACGAAGTCGATCAGATCGTCTCCGATGTGTTTGATTCCTATCTGAAGCTTCTGCCGGAGTATACCACCCTGCGGAACGGCACCGGCCCTTCCGTCAGCTGCTATACCATGTCCACCAGCAACATCACCAGCTATGTCCCCAACGGGCTTGCGGTCGGCGCAACCCCGGACGGACGGGCTGCCGGCTCACCGTTGAATGAAGGCTGTTCCCCGGTGCAGGGCACGGATATCAACGGCCCTACCGCAGTGATCAACTCAGTGGCCAAGCTGCCGAATGAAAAAGTTGCGGCAGGACAGCTTCTGAACATGCGCTTCTCCCCTTCCGCGCTGGAAGGAGAAGAAAACCTCGCACGCTTTACCGCCTTCCTGCGGGTATCGCAGAAACTGGGTATCTATCATAACCAGTTCAATGTCATCTCTTCCGAAACGCTGAAAGATGCCAAGGCACACCCGGAGGACTACACCGACCTCATTGTCCGGGTAGCCGGATACTGTGCGCAGTTTGTCTCCCTGATGCCGGAAGCCCAGGATGCGATCATTGCCCGCACGGAAAATGGGTGGCAGTCATGATCAGACGAACGGTCATTTCAAAGACGCAGTCCGAGATACCGTATTCGCTGGAACCCTTTATCAGGGAACAGCTGAAGCAGAAAGGCTGGTACGGCGACTTTTACGAGCCGTATGACCCCGCCCCGGAAGCCATCGATATCATCACCGCACGGGCCGGTGCCACCATGGGTGCGGAGATCTGTGACGGTGTCCATACCGAACGGTTCAACATTCCTGCAGGGGATCACCGGATTCCGGCAGAGATGTATTACACCGATCAGACCGGCGATACACTGATTCTCTTTCTGCACGGCGGCGGATTTACCGTCGGCTCGGTTGCCCATAAACGGGCGCAGTGCCGGTATCTTGCCAAAGTATCCGGTGCGCGCATCCTCTCTGCAGAATACCGTCTGGCGCCGGAAGCGATGTATCCGGCAGGAAAGGCAGACGCCGTCACCGCATTGCGCTACTGTGCCAGCCTGCCGCATCGAATCCTTGCGCTCGGCGGAGATTCGGCCGGCGCGTGTCTTGCGGCGAATGCCGTTCTCGAAGCCGGCGTAAAGACGGATTATGCCTTCTTCTGGTACGGTGCGTTTGATCTCAGTATTGGAGAACAGATGGATCCGCCGTTTGATTATGAAGCGTTCACCTGTATCGAAGAGGATCAGGAAATGGTATACAACCGGCTGAACCGGTTTCGCAAACTGGCGGTGGAAATGCAGAAGATGTATCTTCCCGATACGGTCTCCGCAAAGGATCCTGCAGTATCCCCGATCTATTCCGATCGGTTGAATACCTTCCCGCCTGTGCTGATCATCGAAGCGGAATATGATTACTACCGCTTTAACAATGACCGGTTCGCCGAACGGCTTTCTGCGGCAGGAGTTTCCTCGGAGATTCTCTTCTATGAGGGCGTTGACCACGGCTTCCTCGACCGCATCAGTGCGGTGCCGCAGGCAAGGCACAGCCTGGAAGCTGTCGCAGGGCGGCTCAGAACCCTGTAATGCCAGAAAAAAATGTTCCGGTTCTCCTTCCAGCCTGAAGCAGTTCCGGAACATTTTTATGTTATTGACTATTTACGTCAGCGCTTATTTCAGCGCTTCATATGCGTCCGCTGCGACCGGCTCCAGCCACTCTGTGCCGGTTTCTTCGCCTTCGATTTCAAATGCGAGATGCGAGAACCAGGAATCCGGCGCTGCGCCGTGCCAGTGTTTGACGTTTGCGGGAATATTGATCACGGTTCCCGGCAGGATTTCAATCGGCTCTTTTCCCCATTCCTGGTAATATCCTCTTCCGCCTGTCCCTACCAGCATCTGCCCGCCGCCGTTCTTTGCGCTGTGAACATGCCAGTTGTTGCGGCATCCCGGCTCAAAGGTCACATTGAAAAACGGAAGCGGCCCGTCAGACAGCTGCGCAAGATAACTCTGCCCGACAAAGAACTGTCCGTACGGATTCGGTTCTCCGATCGGGAAGAAAATGGTGTTCTGATACCGGTCTTTCGCTGTGGTTTCCGGTCCGGCTTCGTTCCAGACTTCTTTGGCAAGACGGAATGCCGCCCAGCCCTTCGGCCAGCCTGTATACATCGCTGTATGTGTGATGACGGCAGCGATTTCTTCCTTTGTCACACCGTTCGCTTTTGCGTTCTGCAGATGATAGGTAAGCGAACTGTCGGTGATGCCGGATGCCATCAGGGAAACCACGGTGATGATGCATTTGGTTTTAAGGTCTATGGCCTCCTCATTCCACACTTCGCCGAACAGCACATCATCATTGAGATGTGCAAATTCCGGCGCAAATCCGCCAAGCTGATCTCTTCCTGCAGTCTGTACAATCTTTCCGGTCATTATTTCGTTCCTCCGTGTCTTTCTGTTGTTTTCCTCCGGTACAGAAGGCTGATTCGCCCTTCTGCCGGGGGCTTTGTCTGAATTCATTATATCTGCCGGGATCCGGAACACAAAACGAATCCGCACATATAATTCCAAACGAAAAGACGAGGTGCCTGTTTGGGCATCCCGTCTTCATAATCGTTCACTTACCGGTCTTCATCCTCCGGGAGATAGAAGATCTGCTCATCGTCTTTCGACAGCATATAGTTGCCTCTTGCATAACTTGCGACATAGTCGGGATCTTCCAGTTTCTCGCGCTCTCTGGTGAGATATTCATTCTCATCAAGCACCTGCTGGTATTTTTCCTCAACTTCAAGCAGCTGCCGTTTCAGAGTGATGGTTGTATAGACTTCCACCCCTACCCGGTAGAGCAGATAGACCGAAAATAAAATCACCGCAAAGCAGATCAGCCGTGTGAACGGTGTCAGCTTCCGTCTTGTGCTCTTTTTCTTCTGCGGCTTCTTCGCGGCAGTTTTCTTTTTTACTGTCTGTGTTTCCGACATAGCAGATACCGATGTGTGTATTTATTTTATAACACAGTTATCAAAAGGTATACCGCTTTTTCCCTCAGAAAACGCGGATATGCGACAATGCGGTTTCCAGCGGTTTATACAGCACAAGGCAGATCACAAAATTGGCCGCCCCGTGCACAAGATCATACGGTATGCCTGCGATCCACCAGGCAAGCGCCGCGCTCGGTCCGGCTGTTATCAGGGTGAGCAGCGAGCACAATGCGCCGAACAGCAGGCCGAAGATTCCCGCAATCACCGCATTGATCACCGGTGAGCGGACATCTGCCGTCAGTGCGCTGATAAGCACCAGAATGGGCCAGACATAAAAGTATGTGGCCGTCCAGATACTGATTCCCCACCACAGGGATTCGATTCCCGCAAACAGCAGCACTGACGCAAGTGACAGCTTCCAGCCGAACTTTCTTGTAAAAAGCATTACCAGAAGAGTGATCAGCTCCACATTGGCAATTGCGTTCAGCGCGAACTTGGAAACCTCCAGAATTGCGGTCATCGCAGCGATCAGAACAATCTGCCGGACTGCGTTTCCGGTCTTCGTCATGCGTTACTCCACCGCAAAGGTATAGACATCGCCGTCAGTAACAGGCTGTTCCCCGATGCCGTAGCTTCCGTATTCCCCGTTCACATAGATTGCCCAGTATTTGCCGTTGACTTCATAGTCGGCGACGATATTGTTCATCGCTGTCACATAAGGCCCGTAGTCACTGTCTACGGCTTCATAGGTCAGTTTGCCTGCCTTCTGCAGTTCCTCGAGAACCTGGGCGAGATATTCCGCTTCGGTATCCGTTTCCCAGGTATTCTCCATTCCGTCTTCTTCCCGGATGGTTACGGTCACGTGCTTTGCGCCGGCGGCCGTCTTCGGTTTGTTAAACACATAGACAACTGCCAGCACTGCGGCGAGCACAACGGCGATGATTACTGCAATGAGTGTTTTCCGGTTTTTCATACATTTCCTCCTGTCATACACGAGAACGCTGTCTGACATTGCGGAGCCACAATAAAAACACCGGTCCGGAATGTCCCGCGCAGCCAGGGTCTCGTGGCGCACTGAACCGGACGCAGGCAGGTCTCCCGGCTTCCGCATGACACTTCCGCCGCCTTCTCAGTTTCCCAATGGCATCTGACGGAACTTAGCGGTACACGGTGACGAGTTCGCGCGGGATTCTCACCCGCTTCCCTATTCTGGATGACCAACGGAGTTCTGCCTCCGCTCATCCCACCTGATCCGTTCCTGTGATACAGAAGAATCATATCACTTTCGGAACCATATTTCTTCCTTGCCCCCTTTCCATGCGGGGACATCCTGCTACAATTGGATTATGAATATCTTTACGAAGCGGCTGATCGGCCTGGCGGTATCCCTTGCGGCCATAACCTATTTCGGAATCACGCATTTCAGCGCAGCAGACACCTATGTAAAAGACCGGCTGAAGGATCAGCCCGATTCTGAACCCAAAACCGGCACACAATCAAAGAAACAGGAATCCTGACGGGACTCCTGTTTTCTGTTATTCGAGGATGCGTTCAATCCTTACAATCTTTCCTGCCAGCTGCGGGCAGTTGTTGAAACTGCCGTCAAGCACCAGACCGTTGGTCATCGTACCGAAGTATGCCAGTGCTTTATCAGAATCAATGACAAATTCAATGACCGTTCCGTTGATATCTACAGAACACCCGTCCGATGCGTCCTTCGGATCTTTTTCATCGGTCTTGATCAGCGGCAGTACAATGCCGGTATCCAGCGTGAAGTAATACCGTGTTCCGACCGGCCCGAACTGATAGCCCAGCGCTGCCGCAAGGAAGCCGTCTTTGTCATAGAGGAATCCGGTTTTTCGGTCGACCTTCAGCTTTTCGTGAATGAGCCGGTACTGACTGGAGGTCGTATCGGTAATCATCCGGTAATCTTCATAGGTTTTGCCTGCACTGTCCGCGCAGACCGGAATCTCTTCCGCCCCCAGCATCTTCGTATAATTGCCGAACGACTCCAGATCGATGCCTCTGTTCCGGAAGATCAGAAGCAGAAGAACACAACCCGCAAGGAAGCCCCCGAGCAACAGTTTTACGCCCGGCTTCAGCCGCTTCCAGAGCCGCAGCGCCTTCGTTATGAGATTCTGCATACCAGTTCTTTTTTCCCTTCCGGAATCAGCGGACCGCTTTCATATCCGTCACATGCGGTAAAGGTGACCGTATCCTCTTTGACTTCCATCGTGACCCGTCCGATGTGCGGTTCGGCTGTGCCGCCGAGCTTCTTTACCGCATAGCGCAGATCATTGTCATCCATCCCGAATCCGGTCATCGTCAGGCCGCGGTAAACCACCGTGGTATTCTCCGCATCCTGTTCGATCGTAACGGTGCCGTCCCGGTATATCCTTACCCGGACACCGTCTCCTTCCAGCACATGCGTTATCGCGTTCTCCCAGTAATACCCAAACGGATACGCCAGCCGGCTTCCGTCATTGACACGTTCCAGATCTTCCATGGATACCGCAAACTGAGAAGGCTGTCTCATATCCCGTTCCAGTTCAATTCCCGAATCCGTGATCGGATTCCGGTTTTCATCCAGCAGGATGATCTGAATCGTCCGTTCTCCTGCGATGATCCGGCAGTACGGGCTTTCGGGCTGTGTATACTGGCCCGCCATCGCAAAATCGGAAAACTGCCGCACTTCCGCATCAAACGTATCAATATCCGTACGCGCAAGAATTCCTTCTTCCAGCGGAATCAGATCCAGTGCAGTGAACATATACTCACTGCCTTCCATGTAGGAGTTGATATGCACATAGACATGGCCGAATTCCGCGAAGAAGTCATACACTTCTTTTTCTTCTCCCCTATCGTTCAAGCACCGGGTGAGCAGGCGGTCCCGCAGGGTCATCGGATGTTCTTCGGCATCCCGGAACAGGTTTTCTGCCGCTTCGGCTTCCTGCAGGGAGTCTTTTTCCATAAGACGTCCGTTCACTGCCGTAAACGCCGGGTTCCCCTCTCCGCATTCAAACCGCACAGCCGGTGTGCGGAAAACGATTTCCCCGTTTTCATTCCGGGAGCCGTAATACCCGGAACCTGCGGTACTCGTGATTTCCGTGACGGTATCAGGGATTACAACGGTTACCGGCACCTCTTCAAAGACCAGCGGTGCACCATACTCACTGCGGTACGGATTATCCGCGAATTCATACGTTCCTTCTTTTCCTCTGACACAGAACGGAGCCGGAACCCCGGTACCGAAAAACCCGCCGAGGGAAGTGACAGCAGCCCTGTCGATCTGTTCCGGTATCACGATCCTGGTTTCATCTCCCGACGCATCCCAGGCACACTCGGACACAAACGCCTTCTTTCCGCTGCCTGAAATATGAAAACTGACTCCGTCCTGTTCCGTACTGCCTTCATATCCGGTGCATCCTGCGAAGAGTGCGGCGCAAAGAACCGCCCCAAAGATCCGGTTTTCGATTCTCATTCGGTTTCTCCTTCCCGGATGTATTCCACTCCGTCTGCGGTACGCAGTGTATAGGCATCGCCCTGCGGTGTGATCACATCTGCCTGAAAGTTTCGTTTCGCTTCAAAGCCGTTTTTCTCCAGCACACCTATGGCCGCTTGATTCTTTGCGTCAATATAGGCGCAGTATGAATCACATTCTGTCCGGTTCTCTGGAAGCGCAAGAAACTGCCGCAGCGCCTCCGTGCCGTAACCCTTTCCGCAGTACTCCTTCCGCACAATAAGATCCAGCTCCGCACATCCGTTTTCGTATACCGTCCGCTCAATCTTTCCGATCAGTCTCTGATCCAGAAAAATTCCCTTTGCGGCAAACCGCATCCCGTCATTAAGCCCTGTCCGCACCATCATGAAATACCCGCGTGTGGTGTCTTCATCCAGCGGTACAGAGACGCGGTTCAGACAAAAGGTCTGATCGGTATGTTCATACAGATCATTGAGATCATCGTATCGGATGGGAAGTTCGCTCAGGGTGATCATATATCTTCAGTATACAGGCATTCCCGTTCTTCGTTTGACAAGAAGATGTGTTGGATTCCGGTTCCCCATTAAGAAACCCGGAGAACGCAGGATTCTGTTCTCCGGGCAGTCTGATTTGGGGCAGTATCGTTCGGTTCACATGAAACCGTCACGTCAGATCCCTCGTTTCTTACTTCCACTTTTTAAGGGTATATGCCGCAAGGATCGCAGTAACGGTCGACCCCAGCAATCCTGTAAGATATCTTCCCAGCCCACGGTCGGTCGTATTCGGTATGATCCGCTGTACCGGAACCGGAATCACAGGCGTCGGCTTGTTCTCTGAACCGCCGCCCGATTCAGGAGCGCCTGATGGATTCTCCGGTTCCGTAAACGTATTATCGTCAATGTCCGTATATTTATCACCGGGATGAAACTGTACCTTCTTATAATCCAGGGTCTGACCTTCGGTTCGGATTGGGATATCCGCCTCGCCTTCCGTGCCTTCCGCATTTGTCCAGCCGGTGCCGGCGATGGAGTTTTTCACGGGGCCGTCGATCGCCTGAAGATTACTGACGGCTGTCAGGCTTCCGCCCGTAATGACGGTTTGATACGGCCATGCCGTATTGATCGCATATCCCCTTTCAGAGGATAAGCTGACTATGCCGCCTGAGATCGTCATGGCCCGATCTGTGCTGATCGCATCTGCCGAAGCGACTATATCGAGCCTGCCATCGCCGGAAAGGGTGATTCCGCCGATTGCTTGAATACCGTATGCGGTCGAATCTTCTGGGGAGTGGACCTGGAAGGAGTTTTCTCCCTTGAGGACGATATTCAGCGTTCTGGGGTCTTCCCAGACGATAGCGCTGCGGTCGTAGCGGCCCTCGTCGTCCTCCCCGCTGTTTTGATAGGAATACCCATTCAATGTCAGGGTTCTTGTATCAGCGTCATATTTGGCTGTTCCGTCACCGAATATGTCCGATGCGTTCTCAGATGTCACACTTGTACCGCCGATCCAGAGTTGATAATCTTCAACAGGGACAATAGGGGTCGGACGTTCCGTCACCGTAAACGTTCTGGTCTCTTCGTCAAAGACTGTTTTACTGAGATCAATTTCTACAGCAGGGCGCAGATAATATTTTTCTGCCACATCTACCTGATAACTGGGGGGGTCATCCCAGTTTATGATAATGATTCCGTCGGTAGATTTGTCACCGCGCGAGCGGGTCCACCATGAACGGTCGATTCCTCTGACAGATTCCGGCAACACGTTAAGGGCATCCCACTCACTTAACAGCCAGATTTTTGCGTCTGTAACAGCGACTTCCGTCATATAGACGGGAACCAGGGCGAGTGATACATCGTAAAAGGATCCGCTTACTTCGGCCATGGTTTCAAGCTTGCCTCGTATGGCCGAGTCCTTGTACTCATTGGTGTTAGTATCGAATATGGTGGGTTCGTCGTCAATTTCCTTGACTGCAAACAGGGTAACCGTTCCGGCATCGGCCGCCGTGGAATCGTCCTTTATGATGTACCACTGGAACCCGTTGAAATTCACCGCCAGCTTCGCCAGCTCGTCGGCGCTTTTATTTTTGTTTTCCGGCGTGGTCACATTATAAGCGGAGTAAGAGGCCGCAGCTCTAAGGGGAGCCCGCTTCAACTCCTCATTGATTTCATCGTTTTCGGTGCTTTCGGATTCTTCTTCCGTTTCATCGGTTTCCGATTCTTCCAAGTCTTCCGATTGTTCCGATTCTTCGTTTTCCCCGATCTCTTCGGAATCCTCCGCTTCAGTCAGTTCTTCTTCCGGTGTTTCCGCCGGATCATCAGGAGAGAGTTCCGCGGGAGTTTCATTATCATTTTTCGTTTCGTGCTCCGATATCTGTGAATCGGGTGTTTCCGCGGGAGTTTCTTCTGCGGCAGCCGAAATGAATACCGTGTTGATGCACATCATTCCGCTTAATATCACCGCGGCCAGTTTTCTTCCTATTCCCTGTTTCATAAACCTTGACTCCTTTTTTATTAACACCGATCCGGACAGGGGTCACATTGCCCCGGTCAGAATCCGATGGGTATTGATATTTGATTCCAAACGACAAAAAACTCGCTTCAATTTGCGCCACTTTAATAATTACCAGTTTATACTTTTTCTCTTAATAAATTAAGTTTTTTAGATATTGTATTAATCCGTCAATTCCATTTGTAAAATGCGTTCTGACGAATTCTTTTTGATATGCACGGAGATTTTCATGTCCTTCATCAGTGTATCGAGGATCTTTATACTTTTTCTTTTCTTCCATGCAAGCAAATTGTAACACGGCCACTCGCTGCATGTTCGTCGCATTATTATCTAATCACCATAGCATTGGCAACATAGTTTTGTTCATTAATACTATCTTGAATACGTGACTTGCGTAAAGAATACGTTAGAAAGAACTGATCGAATTATCAGAGATTTGCGGTTCGCAGATCTCTTGCTTAACTTATCGAGAAAAAGGTAAGCACGAAGCCATATTTGAGACTCCGTGCTTTTTTCGTACCTTTTTGTCAGGTGTTCAATAAGTTTTTGAACACTTACGTTTCTTTGAACTGAATCCCAAAATCAGCAACAACCTATCGATCAAATAGAAAAGGGTTATACGCTGCATACGTATGACCCTTTTACGAAGATCTTTGAAGTACTATTCCTTGAAGGCTTCTCTTTCACCGCATTGCGGGCTGCGTCAGCAACGTTCCTGCCAGTGATGTCCGCAATCAAGACATTTCCAGGCAATCAACTCACCATCTGCAATTTTGCCGCCACATGCAACGTGTGAACTGCCGCATTTCGGACACTTTTCACCGTATTGATCTTCTTCTCTGATTTCATTTTCGCTCATAATAATCTGAACCTCCTTTTTTTATACTAGCATGTTCAGAAAAACTATAAAAAGTCTTTTGTATCGTTATCACAAATTAAGGATCTGGATTGATTGGTCTCTTAATTCCACTTTTTAAGGGCATATGCCGCAAGGATCGCAGTAACGACAGATACCAGTAATCCTGTAACTGAACCTCCCAGGCCTCATGAATATTTAGGTAAGGGCTCTTTTGTTCCTGGTAAAATTGCAAAATTTTCTTCTTCTTTTGGGAAATTGGCATC
>CAJOLG010000003.1 GCA_905235315.1 uncultured Solobacterium sp.
CTGTACAACGGCTACTGCGCGAGCTACGGGTCGGAAACCGCGGATACGATCAGTTCCCGTCCGGGATACTCCGATCATCAGACCGGTCTTGCGGCAGATTTTGTGGAAGGCGACGGGTCGCTGAACGGAATCAATTTCAATGCGTCATTTGAAGATACCGCAAGCGGAGCCTGGCTCCGTGATCATGCGCATGAATACGGCTTTATCATGCGGTACCCGAAAGGGAAACAGGAGATCACAGGCTATGCGTACGAGCCATGGCACTTCCGCTACATCGGTATCGATTACGCAACACAGATTTATGAAACCGATGTCTACTGTTCCTTCGAGGAGTTCTTCGAAGTGGAAGGCGGAGATTACGCAGAATAACGGATACAGAAAGAGGAACGAAACCTCTTTCTGTTTTTTACGGCAGCCGGGAATCAAAACACGGCATTCTGTGTTTTGCCGCAACCGTACTATAATATCCACAGTATGAAAGAACCGGAAACGAAACCGGGTTTCGCAGCAGCGCCCGGGGCAGGCGGTGTTCTGCCGCCGGCAGAGGAGAATATTACCGAAGATGAAAAATGACGCAATGACCGCGTATCAATACTGGCTCAATGATCCGTATTTTGACCGCGAAACGAGAGAAGAACTCCGGGCGATCGAACAGGATCCGGAAGAAATCGAAGACCGGTTCGGGAAAGATCTGGAATTCGGAACCGGAGGGATGCGGGGCCTGATGGGGGCCGGCACAAACCGTCTGAATGTTTATACGGTGCGGCGGGCGACACAGGGACTCGCAGATTATATCTGCTCAATGAACGGGGCAGCCAATGGCGTAGTGATCACGTTTGACGGACGGCATAACAGCGAAGCGTTTGCGGAAGAAACCGCACTCTGCCTGAATGCCAACGGAATCCGCACCTATCGTTTTGAAAGCCTGCGCCCGACGCCGGAGCTTTCGTTTGCGGTGCGGAAACTGGGCTGTACTGCCGGTGTGGCAATCACCGCAAGCCATAATCCCGCCGGATACAACGGATACAAGGTCTACTGGGCAGACGGCGGACAGATCACGCCTCCGCATGACAGAAACATCATGGCATACATCGGTCGGATCGCTTCCTGGGACGAAGTGAAGACCATGGACCATGAAACGGCGGCAGAAGCGGATCTTTATAAGATTATCGGTACCGAGCTGGATGAACCGTATTATGAAGAACTGCTGAAACTGACGATCAACCCCGATGTTCTGAAACAGGAAGCGGAACACCTCCGCGTGGTTTATACCCCGCTGAACGGCTGCGGCAGTCTTCCCGTACAGACCCTGCTGGCACGGCTCGGCATCCGGCATGTGAAGGTTGTCAGCGAACAGGAACTGCCGGACGGGGATTTTACGACCTGCCCCTCGCCGAACCCGGAAGAGCCGGATGCCTGGACACTCGCACTGCGGGATGCCGAGGCATTTGATGCGGATCTGGTGATCGCAACCGATCCCGACTCCGACCGTCTCGGTGTGCAGGCAAAGGACCCGAAAACCGGAAACTATGTGATGCTGACGGGGAATATGACCGGAATCCTGATGGCGGACTATATCCTGCAGGAGCGCGCTGCGCAGAAGACCCTGCCGCAGAACGGAGTTCTGATGACAACGATCGTCTCAAGCCCGCTCGGAAGGGCAATTGCCGAACACTACGGCATCGCTTTTCAGGAGACATTGACCGGCTTCAAATATATCGGCGAACAGATGCGCCTGTTTGAAGAAACCGGGGAGAAAACATTCGTGTTCGGGTACGAAGAAAGCTACGGCTGTCTGTACGGTGACTATGTGCGCGACAAGGATGCCCAGTCGGCGGTTGTAATTCTCGCCGAAATGGCCGCCGCATGCAGAAAAAAGGGAATCACCCTGGTGGAAGCGCTGGAGGATCTGTACCGGAGATACGGGTACTGCCGGGAAGGACAGCTTTCCGTAAAGCTTTCCGGAATAAACGGAGCGCGCAGAAAGGAAGCGCTGATGGCTGCCGTGCGGGATCCTTCCCGCAGGGAGATCGGCGGCCGCAGGATCCTTGCGGTACGTGATTACAAAACCGGAATCCGGACGGACTGCCTTACCCATGCCAAAAGCAGCACCGGACTGCCGGTTTCGAATGCGGTTTATTATGAACTGGAAGGCGGCTGGTGCTGTATCAGGCCGTCCGGCACGGAGCCGAAAGTGAAATTCTACTACGGCGTAACGGCGGATTCCGCAGCGGAAGCGGAACGCGGTCTTGCAAAACTGCGGAGCGCGTTGAAAGAGACGGCAGACAGGACAGAAGAGTGAGGCGGCCCGGGAAACCGGGCCGTGCTATAATTCCGATATGGCACAGGGAAAATTCATAACATTCGAAGGACCGGACGGAAGCGGAAAAACAACGGTTTCGCAGGCGGTCTGTGAAAAGCTGCGGGAGCTCGGCTATCCCGTACGATATACCAGGGAACCCGGGGGATCCGCGATTGCGGAGTCAATCCGGGATATTATTCTTGATCCGGCAAACACGGCGATGGATCCGCGCTGTGAGGCGCTGCTTTATGCGGCCAGCCGCTCCCAGCATCTTACGGATATTGTTCTGCCTGCGCTTGCGGAAGGAACCCATGTGATCTGTGACCGCTTTGTGGACAGTTCGATTGCCTACCAGGGGTATGCCCGGGGAATCGGCGCGGAAGCGGTCGCTGAGATCAACCGGTTTGCGGTCAACGGCCATATGCCGGTCAAAACGATTTATCTGGATCTTCCGGCAGAAACCGGACTGGAGCGGGTGAATGCGCGCAAGCGCGCAGCCGACCGCCTTGACAGTGAAGGGATCGCCTTTCACCGTGCGGTATGTGAGGGCTATAAGAAGGTCCTGCAGGACGCATCGGACCGGATGATCGTAATTGATGCGTCACAGCCCCTGCAGGATGTGGTGGATGCCGCGCTTTCGGCGGTACGGGAGATTCTGGATGGCGAGTAAACCAAAGCTTACCGCAAAGGAAAAGGAAGCGATCGCCCAGGAGAAACGCCGCATGGAAGAAGATCGGGCGGCGGAAGAACACCGCAGCCGGATCACGCGCATGTTAATGGACACGCCGCCCGGAAAGCTGCTCTCCTCTGCCCTGGAACAGGGTGAGGTATTTCACGCGTATCTGTTTTACGGCCCGGGAGATTCGCTGAAAGATGATGCGGCGATGACCTTCGGCGCCAGTGTGCTCTGCGGTCTTGATCATCTTGCGCTGGAAGGCTGTGAAACCGAAGCGGCTTCGCGGGTGATATCGCAGGTCCATCATGGGGAGCACAGCGACTTTGTGTTTCTTGACGGTTCCCGCCGGGAAGCGATCAAAAAGGAAGAAGTGGACAATATCCAGCGCCGGTTCTCCCTGACGGCATCTTCGGATACCGGACGCAAGGTCTATGTCATCACCCGGGCAGAAAACTCGAGTCAAAGCGCTATGAACAGCCTGCTCAAGTTTCTTGAGGAACCGGCTGACAATGTGTATGCGGTGCTGACCGCAGACAATATTGAACGGATCCTTCCGACGATCCGTTCGCGCTGTATTACGGTCCCGTTTCATTCCCTGAGCCGGGATACCCTGATCCGGTTTTGCGAAGAAGAAGGGCTGGATGAGGAGGATACCTTCTTTGTCAGTACGGTCTCGCCCCGTCCCGGGGAAGCGGGTCAGCTGGCAGCGGGAAGAAGTTATCAGACTGCGAAACGGATGCTGAGACAGTATCTGAATATCGACGGAAGGCGGGATCTTCTGTTTACGGACTACGAATACCGGTACCGCTCAAAAGCCGGGAATGATGACGGTGAAGGGGTCCGCTATAAGGATGCCAGGGATGAGAATCTCGATACGCTGGACTTCTATTTCCGCTTTCTGGTGCAGTTTTTCCATGATGTGCTCGCAAATGACGGCTCCGGCCCGTCATGGTATCATGAAGCTGTCACGGCGGAACGAAGCCGTGAAGGATTTGAAAAAATCTGTACTGCGAAAATGAACGCGGCCGCGGAAGCCCGTGACCGTGTAAACCGGAATAATGATCTGAGCCTGCTGCTGGCGCAGACGATTTTCCGACTGGAGGAATCAGAACATGCCGAATAAAGAACTAACAGCCGCCGGCAGACAGCCGGAAGCTCCGGAAAGGCACTATGAGTATGTGGTTTCTGTCCGCTTTCACAACAGCGGGCGCTCCTATACATTCGGTACCGATATTCCGGATCTGAAGCCCGGTGACCGCGTTGTGGTTGAAACATCGCAGGGACTGGAACTTGCAGTCGCGCAGACCGCAAGCACGAGCTCGGCCATTTATCCCATGCCGAGAACTCCCCTGATGCCGGTGCACCGCATTGCGGATGAGGAAGACACCGCGGACTTTAACGAGAATCTGGAATATGCCCGTCAGGCAATGGAAATCTGTGAAGAGGAAATCAAAGACCTTGAACTCGGAATGCATTTACTGTCGGGAGATTATGCGCTGGACCGCTCCAAAATCCTGTTTGTCTATCAGGCGGAGCAGCGGGTCGACTTCCGGGAACTGCTGAAACGTCTGAGCAGCCGGCTGCACTGCCGCATCGAGCTGCGCCAGATCGGAGAGCGCGACAAAGCAAAGATGGTCGGCGGAATCGGCGTCTGCGGAATGGAATGCTGCTGTGCGCGGTTCAAGTCCAAGATGGATGTCATTTCCATCAATATGGCCAAGAACCAGCTGCTTGCCCTCAATACCGAAAAACTGTCCGGTATGTGCGGCAAGCTGATGTGCTGTCTGAAATATGAAGATGCCAACTACAAGGAACTGACCGCAGGGCTTCCCAAGATGGGAGCGCATGTGGAGTATGAGGGCGAGATGTACCGCGTTACTTCCATGAATGTCATGACGAATGAAGCGCGGCTTGAAAACAGTGAGCGGTTTGAAGTGATCACGATCGATGATCTGCGCGAAAAAACCATTGTCCGCAAAGGTGTGACCGTCGGACGGAAGTCCCCGCAGCGGGGTGCCCGGCCGACACATGTCGCTCCGGGGGTGCGCAATGTCCATGAAGCACACGGCTCGTTCAGTGCGAGTGAAAGCGAAAAGAGCCGCGGTATTTCTGCGGAATCCAAAGATACCTCCTATCAGAAAGACGCAAGCCTGAAACCGCTGCGGAATGAGCGGAAACCGAAGAATAATGCTGCGCAGCCGAAAACAAAAACGCAGTCGAATCAAAACGCCCGCCCGGCGAACGCCCGCAAATCCGGATCCGGAAACAATTCCCGGCGCCGGCAGGAGAATGCCCGCCGCGCAGCGGATGCCGCGAATCCGAATGTGACCGTGCGCAGCTTCAAGTCTTCGAAGACACGTGCTTCGGAAGCCGAAAAGGAAACCAAGTAATGAACCGGCAGAAGAGTTTTGAAAACGAAAAGCCGACCCTGTATCTGGTTCCGACGCCGATCGGCAATCTCAATGAGATGAGTCCGAGGGCGATTGAAGTTCTGAAATCGGTCAATGTGATCGCGTGTGAGGACACCCGCACCAGCGGCCAGCTGTTAAAGCATTTCGGAATCAAAAACCGTCTGATCTCCTATCAGAATTTCAATGAGGATCCAAGCGCCCGCGGGATTATCAATCTTCTTTCGCAGGGGCAGAATGTTGCGCTGATTTCCGATGCAGGATATCCGCTGATCAATGATCCGGGCCAGCGTGTGGTCAGTGAAGCAACTGCGCTTGGCTTTAACGTGGTGCCCGTTTCGGGCTGTTCTGCGTTTCTCAACGGCCTAGTCGCAAGCGGACTCATCGTACAGCCGTTTCTCTTCATCGGCTTTCTGCCGCAGTCAGACAATGAGCGAAACAAGAAACTCCGGGAATACCGGAATTACCCGATGACCCTGGTGTTCTATGAAGCACCGCACCGGATTCAGAAATGTCTGAAGTCCTGCCTGGATATTCTCGGCGACCGGCGGTGCTGCCTGGCACGCGAGATCACCAAGCTGCACGAGGAATTTCTCCGCGGCATGCTCAGTGAAGTGCTGGAAGAGTGTGAGGGTCTCAAGGGAGAGATGGTCATCATCATCGACGGCAATCATGAAGACTTCCATAAAGATGTGGATTACGGCGCCCTTATGATGATGGTGAATGAACAGGTCAGCAAAGGAATGTCAAAATCCGACGCCATTAAAAAGGTCGCCGGTGAAACCGGGGTTCCCCGCAATAAACTTTACGAAATGGTTCACAGTATTGAAAACTGAGGAAACAGGAGAGGAGAAAGCATATGTCAGTGATTCTTGCGGTCTATATCGGAGCGGCCGTGCTTCCCGCGCTGTTTCTGATGCGCTACATCTATGTGAATGACACCATTGAAAAAGAATCCCCCGGGCTGCTTCTGAGACTGGTGCTGAGCGGCGTGTATGCGGCGTTCCTGGCAATTCTGCTGGAGACAATCGGAACCGGTCTGCTCGATGCGGCAGGATTTGCCGATGAGACGGCCTATACGATTGCGACGGCAGTCATGGTCGGCCTTTCGGAAGAAATCTCGAAGTTTATCTTCCTGTATTTCAGAACCTGGCGGTCGCCGGAGTTCAACTTCCGCTATGACGGTATTGTCTATGCGGTATTTGTATCCCTGGGTTTCGCGGCGTATGAAAATATCCGGTACGTCTTCTATTACGGCCTGACGGTTGCGCCTTCGAGAGCGCTTCTTGCGGTCCCGGCTCATATGGCATTCGGTGTCTTCATGGGCTCGGCCTACGGCCGGGCAAAGATACTGGATATCTACGGCAAGGAAGGAAAGTCGAAGCTTCTTAATATCGGCGGCGTGCTCTGTGCGGCTGCCCTGCATTCCTTCTATGATGCCTGTGCGATGCTGGGATCACAGCCCGCAATGATTCTGTTTATTGCCTTTGTGATTATCATGTATATCGTTGTGATCCGCAAAGTCCGGAATGAATCGCGCAGTGATTCTGAGATCTGAAGATGAAAAAAACTGTAATGATAGTAGATGCGCAGGGCGGCGGCCTTGGAAAACAGCTGATCAGCCGGATCCGCAGGGAAAACCTTGACGCGGAAATACTGGCAGTCGGCACCAATTCGTCGGCCAGCGCCGCAATGTTAAAAGCAGGAGCGGACCGGGCTGCGACCGGAGAGAACGCCGTTGTGGTATGCGCTGGGAAAGCAGATTATATTGTCGGGCCTGCGGGCATCGTCATCGCGGATTCCATGCTGGGAGAGATTACCCCGAAGATTGCCCAGGCAATCGGGCAGTCTTCCGCAGTGCGGATCCTGATTCCCTTCAACAACTGCGACAACTATATTGCCGGGACGGACGGTATTCCGACCGGTGATCTGATCAATGATGCGGTTGCGCATCTGAAACAGGTATTCGGCGGCAGATAAACAGTCTGCCGTTTTTTTGTCGGTTCGGCCGTATCGGCGAAGTCCGGCGGTCCATTCCGGCATGCCGTGGAATCCGGGGTGCTGCTGCGTATATAATCAGGAAGACATTCAGGAGGAAAAAACAATGACTAAGAATGTGATTGATGATAAGGTAATCAGCAGTGTCAACGGCGGAAATTCCCCCGAACACCTTGCGTCTGCCGGTGAGGAGTTTGCGGCCATCGGAAACTTTTCGGAAGAGCAGCTTGCCCGGCTTGCGCTGGCCAGGGACAAGGATGATCTGAAGAACATCCTTGCGAAAGAATACGATCAGGAGCTTACTACTGAGCAGCTTTTGATCCTGCTTGCGGAACTCAGGAGACGCGGGCGTCCCCACTGAGACTGCGGTGTATACAGACAATCCGGCATGTGCGGAATGCACATGTCTTTTTTTTGAATGCGGCAGAGGCGAAAGAAGGTATGATGATTGAAATCCGCGCCGGCCGAAGTACAATGGTACTGCGGCTGAAGCTGCAGGAATCCGTAAACCAGAAGGTATGCGCAGGGCACGGAAGGTGCCGGTATACCTTTTCTTTGTTTTGGAGGGACGATCTTGTGAACAATACCAGAAAACTTACTCTGGCCGCGATGTTTCTTGCGCTTGGCCAGGTGCTTCCGTTTATCACCGGACAGATTCCGCAGATCGGTGCGATGCTGCTGCCGATGCATTTCCCGGTGTTTCTGTGCGCGTTTTTCTGCGGCCCGCAGGCTGCGGCAGTGATTGGGTTTATCTGCCCGCTGCTGCGCGGCGTCCTGTTCGGCATGCCGGTGCTGATTCCCAACGGTACTGCCATGGCATTTGAACTGATGACCTACGGGTTTGTGACGGGTCATGTTTACCGCCGGTTCAGGACAAAAACACCTGCGGCTGTCTATACTTCGCTTGTGTGCGGGATGCTGGCGGGAAGAGTGGTCTGGGGAATTGCGGAAGTGATCCTGCTCGGGTTACGCGGCACCGGATTCACCGTGCAGATGTTTCTTGCCGGCGCCTTCCTCAATGCGCTGCCGGGAATCATCGCCCAGCTGATCCTGATTCCGCTGATTGTAAATGCGCTTGCGTCAAAAACCATTCAATGACCGTACATTTTGTTATAATAAGGCTGTACGGCAGGAAGCCGTGAGAGCACGCTGCAGCGTGTACAGCAGTTGACGCAATCATTTAAGAGAATTTTATACAGTGTATGCCAGAAGGGATGCATTTTGCCGCAGAGGCGGCTGACGCATCCCTTTTTATTCATTTTAAGGAGGACAGAAAAATGGCATGTTTTGTAGTTCCTGCTGCGGAAGCGGTAATCGTAAAGGCAATTGAAAAGGCGGAAAACAAAAAGGAAACCGCCGCATCCCCAAAGAAGGGTATTCCGATGAGTGTCAAACTGAAGTGGCTCTCCGGTCTTCTGATCGGCGGTGCGGTGCTGCTTGCGTTTGAACATGTATGGCACGGAGAGGTTGTTCCCTGGTTCCCGTTCCTGACGGCGATGAATAACCCGGGTGATACCGCCGAAATGCTGCATGAGATGGCAACGGTCGGAACCGCAATGGCTGTTCTGGTCACGGCAGTCTGGGGTGTGATGTGCATTGCGGCAGATGCGATCGTAAAACGCACAGCGAATGAGGTACACGCAGAATGACACTGCTTCTGACCGTATTTGCGGCAGTTATCACAACCGTTCTCTGGTATCGCCGCAAGGATGACAGTATGCAGCTGGGGCTGCTGATGTTCATGTTCTGGGGCGCGTCCCTGATGTGGTTTGTGGATGCGCTGTTTGAGTACGCGGAACTGAAGGCAGCGTACTTTACGCCGGCAGTGGAAGATATGATCAACGACACCTTCCTGGGGCTGAGCGTAATTGCGCTTGCACTTGTGATCTGGGTCGTCCGTCTTCTGATCACGGATCCGCTTGGAACCGTGAAGAGCGCATTGATGAAACAGAATTGAAACCGCTTAACAATTTTCTGAAAATTTCTTGACGAAATGTTTCGATTCAAGTAGTATTTACCCAATAGTCAAATGCAGTGACGGGGAAAAATACGGCCGCTGGTGTAATCAGAGAGCTGTCGTCAGGTGAAAGACAGTACCCGAAAGCCGGAATAACTCACCCCTAAGCAGCGAGGCTGAACCGCATCCAGTAAGCCGAGCCGGAATTACCTACGTTACAAGGTACGCGATTCGCACAGATTCTGTGCCGATCGTATGAGTGGCTGCAGTTTCTGCAGCAACGAGAGTGGTACCGCGGTACGCTGATATTACAGCTTCCGTCTCTCAGCGAGATCTCCTGGGAGACGGAAGTTTTTCGTTTACCGGGAGGATGAAACGGAAATAAGGAGCGAAGAAAAACTATGATGAATGCTGCGAAGTATGCGCCGGGATATTATCCCGCACCCGCCGGAAACGATGACTGGGTAAAGAAGGATCACATTGAAAAAGCACCGCAGTGGTGCAGTGTTGACCTTCGTGACGGAAACCAGGCACTGATCATTCCGATGAGCCTTGACGAAAAGATGGAGTTCTACGAAATGCTTCTGAAGATCGGCTTCAAGGAGATCGAAGTGGGATTCCCGGCTGCGAGCGAAACGGAGTATGAATTCCTGCGCAAACTGATTGATGAGAACCGGATTCCGGAAGATGTTACGGTGCAGGTTCTGACCCAGTGCCGTGATCATATCATCCGCAAAACGTTTGAAGCGGTGAAGGGAGCTCCTGCCGCAATCATCCATTTTTACAATTCCACCAGTGTCGCCCAGCGCGAACAGGTGTTCAAAAAGAGCAAGGAAGAGATCAAGCAGATTGCCGTGGAAGGCGCAATGCTGGTCAAACAGCTTTCGGAAGAGTATGACGGAAACTTCCGGTTTGAATACTCGCCGGAAAGCTTTACCGGAACCGAGCCGGAATATGCGCTGGAAGTATGCAATGCCGTGCTCGATGTTATGCAGCCGACACCGGAAAAACCGATGATCATCAATCTGCCTTCGACTGTCCAGATGTCGATGCCGCATGTCTATGCTTCGCAGATCGAGTACTTCTCCAAGAATCTGAAATACAGAGACGCAGTTGTTCTTTCCCTTCATCCGCACAATGACCGGGGAACCGGTGTTGCGGATGCGGAACTCGGTGTACTGGCCGGCGCGGACCGCATTGAGTGCTGCCTGTTCGGCAACGGAGAACGCACCGGAAACGTGGATGCGGTAACCCTCGCGATGAACATGTACAGCCACGGCGTGGATCCGAAACTCGACTTCTCGGATATGCCGGCAATTGCGGAAACATATGAACGCATTACCCGCATGCAGGTTCATCAGAGAAGCCCGTACGCAGGCGAACTGGTCTTCGCCGCATTCTCCGGGAGCCACCAGGATGCGATTGCCAAGGGCATGGCATTCCGCGAGGCGCGCGGTGATGACCGCTGGACGGTACCGTACATCGTAATCGACCCGCATGATATCGGGCGTACCTATGACGCGGATATCATCCGCATCAACAGTCAGAGCGGCAAGGGCGGCATCGGCTATGTGCTGGAACAGAAGTACAGCATCACGCTTCCGCCGAAGATGCGGGAAGAACTCGGATACGCAGTCAAGGATGTATCCGATGTCAGCCATCGTGAACTGAAGCCGGAAGAAGTATATGAAATATTCCGCAACAAATATCTCAATCTCACCGTGCCGCTGAATATTCTCAGCACCCACTTCATCCAGGAGGCAAACGATCAGATCACGGCAACCGTGAAGATCTTCCTCAACGGCGAGGAACGCCGGGTTGCGGCAGACGGAAACGGACGTCTGGATGCGGTCGCTGCTGCGATTTCGGACTTTACCGGAAAAAACTTTGTGCTTGAAACCTACACGGAACATGCGCTGGAAAACAAGTCCTCCGCGATGGCGGCCTGCTATGTCGGCCTGAGATGGGAGAACGGTTCGGTGACATGGGGTGCCGGATTTGATACGGATATTATCCGTGCCGGCATCAAAGCGCTGGTTTCGGCATTCAATAACGGTTATGTGAGGGAGGAACAATGACTATGGGAATGACAATGACACAGAAGATCCTCGCGGCCCACGCGGAGCTTCCGGAAGTTACCGCAGGACAGCTGATCAACGCAAAGCTGGATCTTGTCCACGGCAATGACATCACAACACCGGTCGCAATCAATGAATTTGAGAAGGCCGGATTTACCGATGTCTTTGACAAAGAAAAGGTGTCGATTGTACTCGACCACTTTGTCCCGAACAAGGATATCAAAAGCGCTGCCCAGTCCAAACAGTGCCGTCTGTTTGCCGGTGCGCAGGGTGTAACGCATTTCTACGATGTCGGAACGATGGGAATTGAACATGCATTACTGCCGGAGAAGGGAATTGTCGGCGCGGGTGACTGTGTCATCGGGGCAGACAGCCACACCTGCACATACGGTGCGCTCGGTGCCTTCTCAACCGGTGTCGGATCCACTGACATGGCGGCCGGAATGGCCAGCGGGTATGCATGGTTCAAGGTTCCCTCTGCCATCAAGGTTGTTCTGACCGGAAAACTGAACCCGTATGTATCCGGCAAGGATGTCATCCTTGACCTGATCGGACGCATCGGAGTTGACGGTGCGCTTTACAAGAGTCTTGAGTTTACCGGGGAAGGAGCCGCATCCCTCTCCATGGATGACCGCTTCTGCATCTGCAATATGGCCATTGAAGCCGGTGCGAAGAACGGCATCTTCCCGGTCGATGAAAAGACCATCGCCTATATGGAAGGCAGAACCGAACGCCCGTATACCGTCTATGAAGCGGATGAAGACGCAGTGTATGACGAAACGATTGAAATCAATCTCTCTGAGCTTGTGCCTACGGTATCCTACCCGCATCTGCCGGAGAATACCCATCCTGCTTCCGAGGGATCGGATATCAAAATCGACCAGATCGTAATCGGAAGCTGCACCAACGGACGCCTGGAAGATATGGAAGCGGCGTATGAGATCCTCAACGGAAAGAAGATTGCGCCGTGGGTGCGCGGTATCATCATTCCCGCAACCATGGAAGTATACCGGGAATGCATCACACGCGGGTATGCGACCGCGTTCATCGATGCCGGCTGTATCATCTCAACCCCGACCTGCGGGCCGTGCCTCGGCGGGCATATGGGAATCCTGGCGGAAGGGGAGCGCTGCGTTTCCACAACCAACCGGAACTTCGTCGGCCGTATGGGCCATATCAACAGCGAAGTGTATCTGGCAAGCCCGGCAACAGCCGCAGCCAGCGCACTGACAGGCTATATCACCGATCCGCGCACGATCATGGAGGACAACTGAAATGGAAGCGAAGGGAAAAGTATTCAAATACGGCGATAACGTGGATACGGATGTCATCATTCCGGCCCGCTATCTCACTACATCGGATGCGAAGGAACTTGCGGCTCATGCGATGGAAGACATCGATACGGATTATGTAAAACAGGTTCAGCCGGGCGATATCATGGTCGCCGGCTGGAACTTCGGATGCGGCTCAAGCCGGGAACACGCGCCGCTTGTCATCAAGACCAGCGGAGCTTCTGTCGTAATTGCCAAGAGCTTTGCGCGGATCTTCTACCGCAACGCCATCAACATCGGACTTCCGATCATGGAATGCGAAGAGGCAGCGGATGCGATCCGCAGCGGGGATATCGTAAGCGTGGATTTTGACAGCGGTGTCATCCATGATGAAACGACCGGCCAGACCTTCCAGGCACAGCCGTTCCCGGAATTCATTCAGAATATGATCAAAGCCGGGGGACTGATGAATTCGATCAGGGAGAAGAACTAATCATGGAAAAGAAGATTGCGGTAATCCGCGGAGATCATTCTTCGCGGGAGTTTGTAAGAGAAACACTCCGTGTCATGGACCGGATCGCGGAAAAGTACGGTCATACCTTCCGGTATGTCGATGTCGCAATGGGCGGTGATGCGATTGACCGGTTCGGAGAACCGCTTCCGGCTGCGGAACTGCAGAAATGCAAGGAGTGCGATTCGGTTCTGCTCGGATCTGTCGGCGGTCCGGAATGGGACAGCCTGCCCGGTGACAAGCGCCCGGAGAAAGGTCTGCTTGCCTTACGTGCAGGGATGGGCCTGTATTCCAATGTGCGCCCGGCAACGATCTGGCCCCAGCTCGCACCCGCAAGCCCGCTCCGTGCGGATATCGCGGCCAACGGAATCGACTTTGTGATCGTTCGTGAGCTGACCGGAGGTGTTTACTTCGGCGAGCATAAAACCGAAAACAACGGCACGGAAGAAGTGGCGCAGGACAATATGATCTATTCCGCTCACGAGATCGAGCGGATCGGACGGATCGGATTTGAGACCGCCCGCAGACGCCGGAAGAAGCTGACAAGCGTAGACAAGGCAAATGTGCTGGATACTTCAAGACTCTGGCGGAAGATCATGCATCAGCTGAAGGAAGAATACCCGGATGTCGAATACGAAGATATGCTGGTGGACAACTGCGCGATGCAGATTGTCAAAAACCCCGCTCAGTTTGATGTCATCGTGACGGAAAACATGTTCGGCGACATCCTGTCGGATGAAGCCAGCATGATCACCGGCTCCATCGGTATGATTCCGTCCTCGTCCCTGGGCGATACGTCGAACGGTGTCTATGAGCCGATTCACGGCAGCGCACCGGATATTGCGGGGAAGAATATCGTCAACCCGATGGCGTGCATTCTGAGTGCTGCCATGATGTTCCGGTACAGCTTTGATATGCCGGAAGAAGCAGATGCGATTGAAAAAGCCGTCGGTGCAGTGCTCGACAAAGGGTACCGGACTGCGGATAATCAGAGCGAAGGATGTACCGTTCTTGGTACAATTGAAATTACGGATAAGATTCTCGAAGAAATCTGACAGGAACGAAACAGTATTCCGATACGAAATCAAAGGAGGAAATGCCTATGAACGGTGCTGATGCGGCTGCGAAATGTCTTGAGCTTGCCGGAGTTACCACGGTCTTCGGATATCCCGGTGTAGCGATCTGCCCGGTATTTGACAGTCTGCTGAATACAGATATTCATACCGTGCTTGTACGCTCGGAAGCCAATGCGGCGCATGCGGCCTCCGGTATGGCCCGGATCTCCGGAAAGCCGGGCGTGTGCATCTGCACAAGCGGCCCCGGAGCCACGAATCTCATTACCGGCATTGCGACCGCGTATATGGACAGTATCCCGATGGTATGCATTACCGGACAGGTCAACAGCGATCTGATCGGCGGCGATGTGTTCCAGGAGGCGGATATTACCGGCGCTGCCGAGAGCTTTGTGAAATACAGT
The DNA here is from genome assembly GCA_905235315.1 of uncultured Solobacterium sp. Lineage (GTDB taxonomy): Bacteria > Bacillota_I > Bacilli_A > Erysipelotrichales > Erysipelotrichaceae > Bulleidia. The sequence continues at coordinate 14,679 of CAJOLG010000003.1, forward strand.
TATCTGGTGCGCAAGGCATCGGATATCCCGCGTATTTTCAAAGAGGCGTTTCATATTGCCTCCACCGGACGGCGCGGGCCTGTGCTGATCGATATCCCATTCGATATTCAGAACCAGGAAGTGCGGAAGTTTGAATGGCCGGAGGAGGTCAGTCTGCGTACCTATAAGCCGACCTACTTCGGAAATCCGATGCAGATCCGCAAAGTGGTGACTGCGCTTGAAAACTGCAGCCGCCCGATTCTCTATACCGGAGGCGGTGTGCATCTTTGCCAGGCCAGGGAACTCGTAAAACAGTTCAGTGAAAAATACAGCATCCCGGTTGTCTCAACCATGATGGGAATCGGTGCGATGCCGTCCAAACACCCGCTTTATATGGGTATGGCCGGCAATAACGGAAACCTTGCGGCGAACAAGGCAATCAGTGAAGCCGATACCGTGATCCTCGTGGGAGCCCGCATCGCAGACCGGGCCGTGAACCAGCCGGCAAAGATGATGGCAAACAAGACGCTGATCCATATTGATGTCGACCCGGCGGAGATCGGCAAGAACGCACATTGTGATCTTCCGATCGTCGGTGACGCAAACGCGGTCTTTACGGAACTGCTGAAAGAAGAAATCCATATGAATGATATGAAGGACTGGGTTTCGGAACTTCAGGGGTACCGGAAAAAGAAGAGCCGCCGCGTCCCGCCGGCAAAGGATACGGATCCTGCATTCTTTGTGCAGGAGCTCTCCTCCGCAATGGACGACAACGCGGTATATGTCGCGGATGTCGGCCAGAATCAGATCTGGAGCTGTGCGAATGTGATCATGCGGGAAGGACGGTTTCTTACCAGCGGCGGTATGGGAACGATGGGCTATTCGCTTCCGGCCGCGATCGGCGCAAAGATGGCAGACCGCAGTACCCAGGTGGTAACCGTCAGCGGTGACGGCGGCTTCCAGATGGCGATGATGGAACTTGCGACAATGAATCAGGAAGGTCTTGATCTCAAGATCGTTGTGATGAACAACGCCGTTCTCGGGATGGTGCGGGAAGCACAGAAATTCTCGTTCGGAGAGCGGTATACGATGGTGGACCTCAACGGCGGCCCGGACTATGAGCAGCTGGCGAAAGCGTACCGCCTGAAATATCTGCGCATCGATTCCGACGATGAGGTGAAAGCGACGGTAAAGAAGTTCCTGCAAACCAAGGGAAGCGTTCTGCTGGAAGTGATCGTTGATGAAGAAGGTATCGTACGGAAAGCAGGTGGTCAGAAATGAAGCGCATCTTTTCCGTTCTGGTAGAAAACCGTTCCGGTGTCCTCTGTAAGGTCTCCGGTCTCTTCGCACGGCGTTCCTTCAATATTGAATCGCTCGCAGTCGGGGAAACCAACGATCCCGATGTCTCCTGCATGACAATTGTCTCCAGCGGCAGTAAGCAGACGATGGAACAGATTGAAAAGCAGCTGAACAAGAAACTCGATGTCATCAAGATCAAGAGTTTCGAAAACTGGCAGAGTGTGACACGGGAGCTGATTCTTATCAAAGTCCGCTATAACAAATCCAACCGGGAGGAGATCCTCAGTATCTGCACGCTTGCCGGGGCAGAAGTGGTGGATGCGGGAAAACGCACGATGATGATCCAGCTCTGCGACACACCGGAGAAGGTACAGATGCTGCTGGACCTGCTTTCCGGAATCAGTATCGTGGAAGTGGCCCGTACCGGAACGCTGGCTCTGCAGCGGTGTGTGGATACCGAAAAATAACAGCTGTAACAGAAGGGCGTGGAACACACGCCTTTCTTCATTGCGGGTACGTGGAGCGAACACATCGGCAGAAATGAAAGAAAGATTAATTTGTTTCATTTTATGAATAAATATTTTCAGAAATCGCTTTCTTTTATATTTACAAAGAGGGCGGGTTTCGATAAACTTTTGTCAGTGACCTTAAATGCATTCAACGGGGAGTGGCGATGAAAGTACCCGGACCAGAGAGCTGTCGGTCGGTGAAAGACAGTTCCGGAGTTCTGAGCAGATCACCCCGCAGCAGATCCGCTGAACATTCAGTAAGCGGATACGGCAGACACCGTTATCAGAGTCGACGGGTTGGCAGATCCGGATGAGAGGCCGCAGTTTGCGGCAAACAGAGTGGTACCGCGGAAGTTTACGGGCTTTCGTCTCTGACTGGAACAGGGATGAAAGCCTTTATTTTATGGAGAAGCGTATGTTGACATTGGACAGAGTTTATCAGGCGGCATTTACATTAAAAGAGGTTGCCAGAACAACCGATCTGATTCTGGCAGACAAACTGTCAGAGGAAGGGAATCTGTATCTTAAAACCGAAAATCTGCAGCGGACCGGGAGCTTCAAGGTGCGCGGTGCGTACTTCAAGATGACGCAGTTAAGCGAAGAGGAAAAGAAAAAAGGCATTGTTGCCTGCTCCGCAGGAAATCATGCGCAGGGCGTTGCGCTTGCGGCCCAGAAAATGGGCATCCGCGCTGTCGTATGCATGCCGGACAGCGCACCGATCATGAAGATTGAAAGCACAAAGAAGCTCGGCGCCGAAGTCTGCCTTGTAAAAGGGACGTACGATGACGCTCATGACAAGGCGGTGGAGCTGCAGCAGAAAACAGGAATGACCTTCCTTCACCCGTATGATGACGCAGATGTCATCGCCGGCCAGGGAACGATCGGGCTCGAAATCCTGAACCAGCTTCCCGATGTGGAAGCGGTGGTCGTGCCGGTCGGAGGCGGCGGCCTGATTGCGGGGGTCTCCTATGCGATCAAGAGTCTGAAACCTGACTGTAAGGTATACGGTGTGCAGTCGGAAGGAGCGCCTTCCATGTATGAATCCTTCCACCGGAAGGAACGCACCGTACTGGACAGGGCGGTTACCTTCGCAGACGGTATCGCCGTCAAGAATCCCGGTGAGCTCACCTATGAAATCATCGAACAGTATGTGGATGATATCGTGACGGTCAGTGAAGATGAGACTGCGGCCGCAATCCTTGCGCTGATTGAGAAGCAGAAGCTGATCGCGGAGGGTGCCGGTGCCGTTCCGGTGGCGGCAGCGCTGTTTGACAAACTCCCGATTCAGGGAAAGAAGACGGTATGCCTTGTGTCGGGCGGAAACATTGATGTAAATATTCTCTCCCGCGTCATTACAAGAGGACTTGTCATGAGCGGCAGAAATACAACCCTGATGATCGCACTGACCGACAAACCGGGCCAGCTGCAGGTTGTCAGTGAGATTGTCGCCTCCTGCGGCGCAAACGTGGTATCGGTTTATCACGACCGCAGTGATACCAATATGGCGATCAATGACTGCTATCTGAGACTCGGACTGGAAACCAGAGACCGTGCACAGATCAACGAAATTATTCAGAAACTGAACGATGCCGGGTTTGACCGGGTATCGGAGTTTTCATAAAAAAGGAGAACAGAACTTATGGCTAAGGAAATCGCAACCGCAAATGCACCGGCAGCTGTCGGTCCGTACTCACAGGCGCTCGAAGTCGGATCATTCGTCTTCGCAAGCGGCCAGATTCCGCTGGATCCTGCGACCGGAACGATCGTCGGAGAAACTGCCGCAGAGCAGGCAGAACAGGTATTCACCAACATCGAGGCGGTCCTGAAGGAAGCGGGACTCGGAATGGAGAGTGTTGTAAAGAGTACCGTATTTATCACCGATCTGAATGATTTCGGTGCCGTAAACGAAGTCTACGCAAAGCACTTTGTAAAACCCTTTCCGGCACGCTCCTGTGTCGAAGTCAGTGCCCTGCCCAAAGGCGCAAAGGTGGAGTGCGAAGTAATTGCCGCAAAAGGCGAATAAAAAATCCGGTGCTCAGAGAACACCGGACCGGACCTGTTCGATAAACTGCCGGGCTACCCGCGGCGTTCTGCCGCCGGCCCGAATCGCAAACGCTTCGGCTTTCGTTTCAAGATCTTCCGTATCTTCAACGCCGTACTGCTTCGCAAGTTCATGAACAATGAACAGGAAGCGGCCGCGGTCGGGTTTCTGGAAGGTTACGATCAGACCGAAGCGGGCAGACAGGGAAAGGATCTCCTGCCGGGTATCATTCTCGTGCAGATCATCGGCGAACCGTTCTGCCGCAGATTCTTTGACAAGATGACGGCGGTTGGATGTCGCTGCGATGATGGTGTTGGGCGCCTGGCGGCTGACACTTCCTTCCAGGATCGCCTTGAGGGAAGCGAAATTGTCATCGTTGGAGGAAAAGCTGAGATCATCAATGAAGATGATGAACTTCAGCGGAAGTTCCGCAAGCTGTTCCAGCAGGGAGGGAATCCGGTAAAGCTGATTCCGGCGGACTTCGATCAGGCGCAGGCCGTCTTCGCGGTACTCATTGACGATTGCCTTGATCGTACTGGACTTGCCGGTACCGGCATCTCCGTACAGGAGAACATTTACGGCCGGCTCTCCCGCCAGTAACGCCTGGACATTGGCGAGCACCTTCTTCCGCTCTGCTTCATAACCGGGCAGTTCGGAAAGCCGCTGCGGATCCGGGAAGCGGACCGGCAAAAGGCCTTCATCATTCACCGTAAATACATGATATGATGCATAGATACCGTATCCGTGCTGCGCAACATTCTCAAGATGCGCTTCATACGCGGACGCAAAATCCGTATCATGTACCGTCCACGGCGTAAATGCGGCAGCGTAGGGGAAATCATCCGGCGCAGCCGAAGCAGCATCCTGCAGGATCGCAAGCTCCCGTTTTACCGAAGCGTCTACCGCATCATTCAGGCGGCCGACGGCCTTCAGGCGCACGGCAGTATTTTCCTGGGCAAGCACCGCATTCAGAAGGTAATCGCTCCAGGAAGCCCCCTGTTCAAACAGGGACGCCTCAAACTGGGCGCATTCATCCGGAAACCGCGCCGCATCGTCCGCATATTCCAGCATATTCATGAAGCGGGAAATCACGGGATCGTCGAGCAGCGGCCGGAACACAACAAGCGTGTGCAGCCGGGTTCTCAGTGAAGACAGACTGTTCATATGCATCAGACCTCATCAATATTCTGAATCAGTATATTCTAAAACTACCGGGAAACAAAGGAGGAAACCCATGAAACTTACAGGCTCCCAGATTTTTGTGGAAGTGCTTCTGGAACAGGGCGTGGATACATTGTTCGGCTATCCGGGCGGTGCAGTTCTGAATCTGTATGATGAACTTTACCGCAGCAGAGACCGGATCAATCATTACATGACCGCACATGAACAGGGCGCATGCCACGCTGCGGACGGATATGCAAGAGCGACCGGAAAAACCGGCGTCGTACTTGCGACAAGCGGACCGGGTGCCACAAACCTCGTAACAGGTATCGCCACCGCATACATGGACAGCGTACCGCTGGTTGCCTTTACCGGCAACGTCGGCACCGCCAGCCTCGGAAAGGATTCGTTCCAGGAGGCTTACATTGAAGGCATTACGATGCCGATCACAAAACATAACTACACCGTACGGCATGTGGAAGATCTGGCGGAGATCATGCGGGAGGCATTCCGCATCGCCCAGAGCGGCCGCAAAGGACCGGTACTTGTGGATATTCCCAAAGACATCACGGCAGCTTCCTGCGAGTTTGAACCGGAAAAACCGGTAAAACCTGCAAGGAATACCGACTATGATGAAGAGGCTTTGAAAAAGGCGGCCGAGATCCTCAATGAGGCGAAACGTCCGGTCATCTACTTCGGCGGCGGTATCATCCTGTCGGGCGCGGCAGACCAGATGCGCGCGGTCATGGCAAAAGCGGATATTCCGGCAACCTGGACCCTGATGGCCAAGGGAACGCTGGATGACGATGATCCCCGCAATCTCGGAATGATCGGCATGCATGGATGCTATGTATCCAACAAGGCGGTAGACAACGCAGATGTCGTGCTCGCGGTGGGAACCAGATTCTCCGACCGGGTTGCGCTGAATCCCGAGAAATTCGCCAAAAACGCAAAGATCATCCAGTTTGATATCGATGCCAGTGAAATGGACAAAAACGTTCTGGTTGATCTCTCCGTAATCGGAGATGCGGCGGTTCTGCTCGAAAAGCTGAATTACCTGCTGGCGGAAAATGAACACACCGCATGGCATGTGAAGATCGAAGAATGGAAACGGACAGACTATCGTCCTTCCGACAGTGACAAGGTGCTCAAACCGCACCGCATTCTGCAGAGCATCTGCCGGATGGCAGGCGATGATGCGATTTATGTTACGGATGTCGGCCAGCATCAGATGTGGGCTGCCCAGTATCTGACGCATGTAAAACCGCGCCACTTCCTGACAAGCGGAGGTCTTGGAACGATGGGCTACGGCTATGGTGCCGCAATCGGTGCCCAGATCGCCAAAGGCAGAGATCAGCGCGTTGTGCATCTGACCGGCGACGGAAGCTTCCATATGAATCTCAACGAAGCTGTCACCGCCGTCAGCTACAATCTTCCGATCATCACGGTCATCTTCAACAACGAAGTGCTCGGTATGGTCAGACAGTGGCAGACACTCCTGTATGACAAACGCTATTCCAGTACAGATCCTCACCGCAAAACCGATTATGTAAAGGTTGCGGAAGGCTTCGGCGCAAAGGGATGGCATTGCGAAACAATCGAGGAATTCGAAGCAGCCTTCACAGAGGCGCTTAAGAATGACGGCCCGTCCTGGATCGAGTGCGTGATTGAAAAAGATGAAAAGGTGCTTCCGATGATTCCTGCCGGAGCGACGATTGAAGATATTATTATGGCAGACGGAAAGGAGGCGGAGTGAGATGGCCGGGAAAACCTACCCCCGTTCGGTAATCAGTATCCTTGTCGAAAACCACTACGGTGTCCTCGCACGGATTGCGAGCATGTTCAACCGGAGAAGCTTCAACATCGATTCCATCGCAGCGAGCGAAACGATTGATCCGGGAATTACAAGAATCACGATTACCGTACATGCGGACCAGAATACACTGAAGCAGATGCTGCTGCAGACAGAGCGTCTGGAAGAAGTGAAGAACGTATTCGTCCTGGATTCCAACAGCCTTCAGCGAGAGCTTCTGCTGATCAAGGTGAGCAGTGATCCGCAGACGCTTCCGGCCCTGCGGGACCTTGCGGGAGTATACAACGCGAAGATTATCGACCTGTCCCCGGAAAGCCTGGTTATGGAACTGACCGGCAAACCGGAGAAAATAGACGGTTTTCTGAAGATGTTTGAAAACTATAATGTATTAGAGATGTGCCGTACCGGAGTTACGGCGCTGAATCGCGAATAAGATAAAAGGAGAAAAAAACATGGCGATCAAAAAGTATTATGACTCAGACTGCAACCTCGGTGTTCTTGACGGAAAAACAGTAGCGGTTATCGGCTTCGGCTCTCAGGGACATGCACATTCGGAAAACCTCGCAGAAAGCGGCGTCAATGTCGTAGTCGGACTTCGTGAAGGAAGCGGCCACTGGGAAAAGGCTGTCAAGTTTGCGGAAACCCATCCGAACTTCAAGGTAATGGATATTGAAAGCGCTGCGGAAGCAGGCGATGTCGTAATGATGCTCGTACCGGATGAGCGCTGCGCAGATATTTACAACAAGTTTGTTGCGCCGCACATGAAGGAAGGCGATACGCTCGCATTTGCGCACGGCTTCAATATTCATTTCCAGTTCATCCGTCCGGCGAAGAACCTCAACGTTATCATGATTGCGCCGAAGGGCCCGGGACATGTTGTACGTTCGACCTATACGGAAGGCCAGGGTGTTCCTTCCCTTATCTGTGTGGAACAGGATTACACCGGCAACGCAAAGGAAATCGCCCTCGCATACGCATCCGGCATCGGTGCCGGCCGTGCAGGTATCCTTGAGACAACATTCCGTGAAGAAACAGAAACCGACCTCTTCGGCGAACAGGCAGTTCTCTGCGGCGGTGTCTGTGAACTCATTCATGCAGGATTTGATACCCTTGTTGAAGCAGGCTACGCTCCGGAAATGGCATACTTTGAGACCTGCCATGAGATGAAGCTCATCATCGACCTCGTAAACAAGGGCGGCTTCGGAATGATGCGTTACTCCATCTCCAATACCGCTGAATACGGCGACTATGTCACCGGCAAGCGTCTGATTACCGAGGATACCAGAAAAGAAATGAAGAAGGTCCTCGAAGAGATCCAGAACGGAACCTTCGCAAGCGAGTTCATGCAGGAGATGTCCAGCGGACGTCAGGCAAAGTTCCTCGCAATGCGCAAGAGAGAGTCCGAGCATGAGATTGAAAAAGTCGGTGCTGAACTCCGCAGTATGATGAGCTGGCTGAAGAAAGACTGAATTTCAGGGAGAATACGGCAATGCGCAGTGACAATGTGACAAAGGGCCCGGAACGCGCTCCGAACCGGAGTCTGTTCTATGCCCTGGGTTATACCAAAGAAGACCTTGAAAAACCGCTGATCGCGGTCGTCTCTGCCCACAGTGATATCGTTCCGGGCCATATGAACCTCGACAAGCTTACCGATGCCATCAAACTGGGCATCGAAGCTGCCGGAGGAACCCCGTTCATGGTTCCGGCAATCGGTGTCTGTGACGGAATCGCGATGGGTCATATCGGCATGAAGTACAGCCTTGCGAGCCGCGAGCTGATCGCGGACAGCACGGAAACCATGATCATGGCGCATCAGTTTGACGGAGCGGTTCTCGTTCCCAACTGTGACAAGATCGTTCCGGGTATGGTAATGGCTGCGGTCCGGATGGATATTCCGGCAGTTGTCTGCTCGGGCGGGCCGATGCTGGCGGGACGCTATGACGGAGAAGAAGTATCGCTCTCCAAGATGTTTGAAGCGGTCGGCGCATACAAAGCGGGTCTGATCAATGATGACAAGCTGGAAGAATGCACCCAGAACTGCTGCCCGGGATGCGGTTCCTGCAGCGGTATGTATACCGCCAACAGTATGAACTGCCTCTGTGAGGCAATCGGTATTGCGCTTCCGGGCAACGGAACCATCCCTGCGGTATACGCAAAGCGTCTGCAGCTCGGAAGAATGTCCGGTGCCGCCATCATGGAAATGGTAAAGAAGGGCATCACAGCCCGCGATATCATCAATGAACGCAGTATCCGCAACGCACTGACCTGTGATATGGCTCTCGGATGCAGCACGAATACGGTTCTGCATCTGCTTGCCATTGCGAATGAAGCGGGGGTTGACCTGAATCTCAATATCTTCAATGAGATCAGCGCAAAGACTCCGAACCTCTGCCATCTGGCCCCGGCCGGACCTACCCACATGCCGGATCTTTATCTGGCAGGAGGCATCCCCGCGGTTCAGGCAGAGCTCGCAAAGAAAGATCTGCTGGATCTTGACTGTCTGACCGTAACCGGAAAAACCATCGGGGAGAATATCAAAGGCGCGAAGAACCTCAATGAGAATGCGATCCGGCCGATTGAAAACCCGTACAGTGAAACCGGCGGACTTCAGATTCTGTTCGGAAACATCGCACCGGACGGCTGTGTGGTAAAGCGCAGCGCAGTTGCGAAGGAAATGCTGGTGCACACCGGCCCGGCGAGAGTCTTCAACAGTGAGGATGATGCGATCAAAGCCATCTATGAAGGTGAAATCAAGCCGGGTGATGTGGTTGTTATCCGTTATGAAGGCCCGCAGGGCGGTCCGGGAATGCGGGAAATGCTGAACCCGACCTCCGCGCTTGCCGGCATGAAACTTGATACAACGGTAGCTCTGATTACCGACGGCCGGTTCTCCGGCGCAAGCCGCGGTGCGGCAATCGGACATGTAAGTCCGGAAGCCAGTGCAGGCGGACCGATCGGCCTGATTGAGGAAGGGGATCTGATCGAGATCGATATTCCCAATGCCTCGATCAATGTAAAAGTTACCGAGGAAGTACTCGCAGAACGCAAAGCGGCCTATGTGAAGCCGGAACCCAATATCAAGGACGGCTGGCTGGGACGCTATGCGCGACTCGTTGACGGCGCCAATCACGGTGCTGTGATGAAGTAAACAGTCAGGGGGAGCAGACAATGCTGAATATCAAAGTCACATTGGCGGAAACGCTGAAAGAAAAACCCACAGATGAATCCAAACTCGGATTTGGAAAAATCTTCACCGATCACATGTTCGTCATGGATTATGACAGTTCCTATGGCGAAAACGGATGGCACGATCCCCGTATTGAACCGTATCATCCGTTTGAACTGGATCCTTCCTGCTCGGTACTGCATTATGCACAGGAAGTATTCGAAGGCCTGAAGGCATACCGGACAGCAGATAATAAGATCCAGCTGTTCCGCCCGGAATGCAACGCGAAGAGATACCAGGACAGCTGTGACCGTCTGTGTATTCCGAAGATTCCGGAAGAGGATTTCATTCAGGCAGTCAAAGCGCTGGTTGAAGTTGAAAAAGACTGGGTTCCGCATACCGAAGGCGCGACACTCTATATCCGTCCGTTTACCTTCGCGACCATGCCCCAGCTCGGCGTGCATGCCAGCACCAATTACATTTTCTGCATTATTCTTTCTCCGTCCGGCGCGTACTATTCAACAGGCCTCGCACCGGTACGCATCTACGTCGAAGATGAATATATCCGTGCAGCGCCCGGCCTTACCGGCTTTGCGAAGTGCGGCGGCAACTACGCTGCGTCAATCAAGTCCGGTGAGATTGCTGAATCGCTCGGGTACTCCCAGGTTCTCTGGCTCGACGGCGTAGAGCACAAGTATGTTGAAGAAGTCGGCTCCATGAACATCTTCTTCAAGATCGACGGAAAGATTTACACGGCACCGTGCACCGGAACGGTACTTCCGGGTGTCACCCGCCGCAGTATCATTGAGCTCTGCAAAGACTGGGGCTATGAAGTGATCGAAGACAAGCTCGCAATTGCGGATGTCATGGAAGCCGGCCGTGAAGGCAAACTCGAAGAAGTATTCGGCTCCGGCACCGCGGCAGTTGTAAGCCCGGTTAAGGAACTGAAATACGAGGACGATGTTGTCATGATCGGTTCCGGACAAATCGGTCCGCTTACCGAGAGACTGTACGATACCATGACCGGTATCCAGTGGGGCAAGATCGAAGACACCAAGGGCTGGATCACTCCGGTCTGCCAGGGCTGATCAAACGAAAAACAGAGACGCTGGTCTCTGTTTTTTTCTGGTGTGTCGAATCCGGTACGGACTGTATAATGAAACGGGAGAACTGTATGACAATGAATTCGACATCATTTACCCTTGGATCCCTTACACTCCGGCTGATTCTCGCCATGGTTTCGGCAGGTGTGATCGGGTACGGACGCACCCGCAGAGGACGTACTGCAGGGTTTCGGACCTATATGCTTACAGGTATCGGCGCTGCGCTTTCCATCCTGCTGGCGATGTATCTTTATGAGATGCTGATCGGCCCGTGGGCCGATACTGTTGCGGCGGTAGGGATGAAATTTGACGCCAGCCGCTATGCTGCGCAGGTGCTTTCCGGCGTCGGCTTTCTTGCGGGCGGATCGATTATTGTCATCGAACACCAGCAGGTTGAAGGGCTGACGACTGCCACCGGGCTTTTCGCAAGTGTATGCATGGGGCTCGCGGCAGGGGCCGGGTTCTATCTGTGTGTGGCGGTATCGCTGATTCTCATTCTGCTTGCGCTCAATGTTATGGCGCCGATGGAACTCCGGTTCAAACGGCGTCACCGCAACATCACGCTGTTTGTGGAGTTTGACAGCGTCGAGAATGTTGAGGATATTTCCGGACTCGTCACCAGCCGTGACGGAACGATTCTCGAAGTCGATTTTGAACAGATCGAGAAAACAAAGGACAGATATCCATCCGCAATCTTCTCGCTGCGCCTTGCCAAAGATCACTCGTCGCATTCCGAAATCCTTGCGACAATTGCCGAACAGCCCTATGTCTACAGTGTGGAAGAACTGATTTCGTGAGGAGACTGCCATGATAACAATATTTGATCCGTTAAGAAATTTTACTGCCGTATCGGTGGTCTTCCGCCTTGTTCTTGCATTTCTGTGCGGAACAGTGATCGGACTGGAGCGTTCCTACCATAACAAACCTGCCGGCTTCCGTACCCATACACTGGTGTGCCTGGCCGCATGCATTGCCTCGCTGACCGGACTCTATCTTTATCTGGTGGCAGAACTGCCGACCGATATGTCGCGGATCGGTGCGCAGGTCATCACCGGACTCAGCTTTATCGGTGCCGGCACCATCGTTGTCACCCGCAGTAATACGGTAAAGGGACTGACCACCGCGGCAGGGATGTGGACTGCCGGTATTATCGGTCTATGCATCGGCGCGGGGTTCTATGAGGGCGGCATTCTTGCGACTCTGATGGTTCTCTTTGTGGAAACGGCTATGAACGGCATTCGGAAGAAGATCCATCATGCCAAAGACTTCCGCATCGCGGTTTCTTACTATCATCGGGAGAACCTTGATCAGGTGATCCGCTTCTGCAAGAACAGCGGGCTTGCCATCACCAATCTGAAGATCACCGGAAGCTCGGTGGGGGATACCCCGATGTACTCTGCACTGATCGCTTTGAAAGAAACCTCAGATATTGATCATGTTGTTCTGATGAAGAAGATCAACAACATGGAAGGGGTCATCTCCGCCGAAGAACTCTGAACAAAAACACCGTTTTACCGAAGCAGGGTTGAAACGGTGTTTTCATTTTTGTGTACTATCTGCAGTCGTTCAGAATATCCAGCAGGATCTCCCACCCGTCATCAAAGGACTGAAGGTTCAGACGCTCATCCGGGCAGTGAATATCAAGATTCACCGGGCCGAAGGTAATGATATCCATCTTCGGATCAAGTCCTTTGACGATTCCGCATTCGAGACCGCCGTGAGTTGCCTCTTCCACATAGGTCAGGCCATGGCGTTCAAGAACATTCTTCATGATCTGACGCAGTTCTGACTCCGGCGTATATGCCCATCCGGGATATCCCTCCGGCATATCGCATTCCAGTTCCAGCACATCTGCCAGTGTCTGCAGTTTGCGGCAGATGTCAAAGCGCTGGCTGTTTTCTGCGGCTCGTGCCATGATCTCGAAGACAACCGTGTCGTCCTGCGTGGAAATCACACCGAGGTTGAGGGAAGCGGTGGTGAGATTCTCCACTGCCATGGAGCGGTGCAGGAAGCCGTGAGGCATCAGGAAGATGTAATTGATCAGACGGTCCGATATTGTTTTCGGGAAGCGGCGCGCAGCGTTTCCTTTTGCGGTAAGTGAAATCGCAACTCCCGCATCGCTGAACTGCAGCTCATCTTTGATATCCTGAATGGAATTCCCGATGATTTCATTCAGGGTGTCTGCAGGTGTATCTGAAACAAAACGGAAGATTGACTCCCGGGGGAGCGCATTCTCCTTCAGCCCTCCCTGCATGTAGGTAAGCGTGATGTCTGAACCGGCAGTCTCTGCTTCTTTGAGAATCCGGCCGGCAATGATATTCGCATTGCCGCGCTCAAGATGAATCAATGAGCCCGAATGACCGCCCTGCAGGCCGGTGACAGCCAGTTCATACTCCGGCTGATCACAGGGTTCCCATTCAATCTTCTGAATGATTTTCGGGCTTACCGCGCCGGCACAGCTGGTTTCGGTGACGTTCAGTCCGCCGCCGTCGAGCGAGATATACCGGTGTCCGTGCAGGTCTTCTGCGCGAAGCTCCGCCATCCCGAGCAGGCCGATCTCTTCCTGTACGGTAAAGATGCACTCCAGGGGCGGATGGGCAATGGAAGGGTCTTCCAGGATTGCCAGCATGTATGCTACGCCATGTCCGTCATCTCCGCCGAGCGTTGTGCCGCGTGCTTTCAGCCAGCCGTCTTCGACATACAGGTCCAGCGGATCTTTTTCAAAATCATGTTCCACATCATTGTTCTTCTCACAGACCATGTCCATGTGCGCCTGCAGGATCACCGGCTCGCTGTTCTCAAACCCTTTCGATGCGGGTTTGTCGATCATGACATTCCAGACATGATCCTGGCGGAACTTCAGCCCGTGTTTTTCCGCAAATGCACAGATATAATCGCTGAGGGCTTTTTCATTGCGGGAACCGTGGGGAATCTTTGAAATTTCATTGAAGTAATAGCAGTATCGCTTGTTCAGATCGAAATCCATAAGTGTATTTCTCCTGACAACGATTATACTGAAAAACCCGGCGCATGCCATTATTGGTGCTCCTCTTATATTTCCGGAGCTGAAATGGTATTATAATAAATCGATGGATATTTATAAGCGCTACCGAACAAAACTGATTACGATCGCGGTTCTCTGTGTTTTAATCGTGATCGGTCTGATAATTCTCAACTTCAAGGGATGTGACAGCGGAAAAAAAGAACCGGAGCCGACCCCGACCCCGGAAGTTACCTATGAACCGATGCCGACCCCGGAACCTACGCCGGAACCGACCCCGGAGCCGCAGTTTGTGGATCTTGAGTCGGATGATTCTCTTACCCGGTATGTTTCGCAGACGCATCCGATCTCCGAAACCTATGTGCCTTCCGACCTGCGCGGGGTAAACGTTCATTCCGCAACGACACGGAAACTCCAAACTGGAAGAGATGTTTCAGGCGGCAATCGATGACCGCATCTATCTGAAACTGGTTGACGGATACCGTTCCTACCAGGATCAGGCAGATCTGTTCAGTTACTATACCCAGACAAGAGGTTCCTACTATGCCTCCATTGTGGATGATCATCCGGGCGCCAGCGAGCATCAGCTTGGTCTTGCGGCGGATATCGGCTGCTGGAACGGCGCGTGTGAACTGAGTTACTGCTTTACCAAGTATCCGGATTACACCTGGCTGAAGGAAAACTCCTGGAAGTTTGGCTGGATCGAACGTTACCCGGACGGCAAACAGTCGGTCACATCCATTGTCTTCAGCCCCTGGCATTACCGGTATGTCGGAGTTGATGAGGCCGCAAAGATTTATGAGAGCGGTCTTACGATGGAAGAGTATTACAACATTCAGGGCTGAAGCCGGTGTAAGCATCGCCTGATGGAATAACAGACAAATGCCTGCATGATGACTGTGCAGGCATTTTTCATTTGGCGCAGTCGGGACCGTACAGGATCAAAGACTGCACGAAAAAACCGTACCGCGGAAACAGAAGCAGTACGGTTTTTCTGATTTGGTTAAAGAAGCGGAATGTTGTGCTTTTCGCAGATTCTGACCATCTCATCCGGCCAGATACTTGCCTGCACTTCACCGACATGCGCTTTGTTCAGCAGCAGCATGCACAGTCTGGACTGTCCGATACCGCCGCCGATGGTATACGGAAGCTCCCGGTTGAGAATCATCTGATGGTAGGGGAGAGAAAGCCTT
>CAJOLG010000004.1 GCA_905235315.1 uncultured Solobacterium sp.
CCAGAGGGAGTCGACGGTTCCGACATCTTTCCAGTATCCGCGGAAACGGTACGCCGTGAGACGTTTTTTATCCTTGAGGAAACCCGGAATAATATCGTTGCCGAAATCATGACGGCTGTCCGGATTCTTCGCATCCGCCATAAGATACTTCCGAAGTGTCTTGTACGTGAAAATATAAATACCCATCGAGGCGAGATTGCTCTTCGGATGAGCCGGTTTCTCTTCGAATTCGATGATCATGTCATCTTTGTTGGTATTCATAATGCCGAAGCGTGTCGCTTCCTTGAGAGATACTTCGCGGACCGCGATCGTCGCGTCAGCGTTTCTCTCCTTGTGATACTTCAGCATCTTGTCATAATTCATCTTGTAGATGTGATCGCCGGAGAGAATAAGGATGTATTCCGGATCAATGTTATCCAGAAAATCGATATTCGCGGTAATCGCGTCCGCAGTGCCGCGGTACACTTCAAGATTCGCGGTGTCACGCTCGCGCGGTGTCAGAACATAGACGCCGCCGTCATTGATATCCAGACCCCAGTAATGATCCCGTGCAACATAGGAGTTGAGTAATACGGATTCATACTGTGTAAGTACGCCTACGGTCTGAATGTTGGAATTGGCGCAATTGCTGAGTGGAAAGTCAATAATCCGGTACTTGCCTCCGAAATGCACGGCCGGCTTTGCGACTTTCTTGGTCAGATCGTACAGACGGGATCCGCGCCCGCCCGCAAGGATCATGGCCACCATACTGTTCGCTCTCATAATTATTGTTTAGCCTCCTGAACTATAGTAGTGATGATACTGTCTTCATTATAAACGAAATTTGGCTTCTTTTTTTCCGGAATTTATTATTCCCCCGGGCAGTCCGTTTCCCTCTTTCAAAAAAAGACAGGGAATCCTGTCAGTTTTCGGAAAACAGTTTGCGCACTTCGCTGATGAAATACAGCGACCCGGTAATCAGTACGGTGCCCGTTTCGCCGGCTGCTTCCTTCGCCCGGCGGATCGCTTCCTGCCAGTCTTCAATCACGGTACCTCCGAGATGTTCCGGTGTATCCGCACGGGCATTCTGAAACGATGTGGTGATAACCTGATCGCAGAACGATTCCATCATGAGCCGCATCTTCGGACCCTGCTTGTCTTTCAGGGCAGTAAAGACACCGATCAGCGGCCGGTCACATTCTTCCGCCGCTTTTTTCAGCGCCGCCATGCCGTCGGGGTTATGCGCCCCGTCCAGAATAATCCGCGGATGCCGGGCTACCGTTTCAAACCGTCCGGGCCAGACACTGCGGCGGACCGCGTTCTTTACCGCATCCGATGCGATGTCGATCCCTGCGGTTTCGGCTGCGGTAAGCGCCAGTACCGCATTATATTTGAAATACGGTGCGGATACCGGCACTTCGTATCGCTCGTTCCGCACGGTAAACGCAGCTCCCTCTTCTTCCGTATACGGCAGGATCTCAATCACAGGCGCATTTTCCCGGGCAGCTTTTGCGCGCACCACATCTGCCGCTTCCTGCGGCAGGTTTCCCATCACAACCGGGCATCCCGGTTTGATGATGCCGCTTTTTTCCGCCGCAATTTCCTGAAGCGTATCGCCGAGAAATTCCATATGATCATACCCGATCGAAGTGATGACCGAGCAGGCAGGCGTCCGAATGACATTGGTCGTATCATACAGCCCTCCCATACAGACTTCGATCACGGCCGCATCGACGTGTTCCTGCTGAAACCACAGGAAACAGAACAGCGTACTGATACCGACCATCCCCAGCTGATAGTGTTCAATGAGATCCGCGTACCGGTTGGCATATGCCAGAAAAACATCTTCCGGAATCCATTCGTCATTGATCCGGATCCGGTCACGGATGTTCTCCATCTGCGGTGAGGTATAGATCCCGACACGCCCGTACGCTGTTTTCAGAATCTCATACAGAACCCGGCTGGTGCTTCCCTTTCCGTTGGTGCCGGCAATATGGAAACACAAAAGACCGTTCTGCGGATCTCCGGCTTCCCTGAGCGCAGCCGCGAACGGTTCATAATACACAAGAATGGATTTGCGGCCGAGCACCCAGCGCTCTGCCTCTTCATAATTCTGAAATCTCATATGTCATCAATCTGCCAGCGGATCGGCTGACTTCCGTTTTTCTCAAGAAAGGCATTTGCCTGCGAGAAATGACGGCATCCGAAAAACCCTTTGTATGCACTGAGCGGGGATGGGTGGGCAGCCTGCAGAACCAGGTGCTTTGCGGTATTGATCATCGGGGCTTTACTCCGGGCATTGCGCCCCCAAAGCAGAAATACCACCGGTTCATCCTTCGCATTGATCCGTTCGATCACATGGTCGGTAAAGGTTTCCCAGCCTTTGCCCTGATGGGAGTTTGCCCGTCCCCGTTCCACGGTCATGACGGTGTTGAGCAGAAATACACCCTGCTTCGCCCACGGCATCAGATACCCGTTGTTCGGCATCCGGCAGCCGCAGTCTGTTTCCAGTTCCCGGTAAATATTGACAAGACTCGGGGGAATCTCAATCCCCGGGTTCACCGAGAAACACATCCCGTGCGCCTGGTGCGGTTCATGATACGGATCCTGGCCGAGGATCACCACCCGGATATCGGGAAGATCGCATACTTCAAATGCGCTGAACACCTGCGTGCGCGGCGGATAGATTTCCTTTGCGGCATACTGCTCTTTCAGAAACGCGGACAGCTGCCGGAAATACGGCTGTTCCCATTCGGCTTTCAGCCACGGGTACCACTCGTTATGATTCATGGTCTCCTCACTGCGGAAGGTGACGGAAGCGGCGTCTCCTCCGGTTTCTTTTTCGTAATGTCGACCCCGTTGAGCCAGTCGGCGATATCCTCCGCATACAGGCTCTCAAACGTCCCGTCTTTATCCCGCAGGTCATGTCCGGTATCCGGATACACTTTCATCGTCACATTGGAACCCTTCTGGCTCTTCCAGTTTTCATAGTCCTCCGCTTCGGTCACAATGCGGTCCTCTTTGCCCTGCTGGATCAGAATCGGAATCGCAACATACCTTGTATACTTCAGTGCACCCATCTCGTTCCAATCCCGCCAATAGGAAAGCGGATAGCCGGCAATTACCGTATCCTGCTGCGCATTCCCGTCTTCCAGCGCTTCCGTGATCTGCTCGGAAACAGACGCATCCAGCCATGCGGCCCGGGTAAAGAGAGAAACGCCGTCTTTGGTAAACGGGGCGTTGATCAGAACCAGACCGCCGGTGACTTCAAAGTGATGGTATACATACGAATAGCCCATGGTTCCGGCTGCGCCGTGACCGACATAAATGATCTGCCGTGCATTTACCGGATAGGTTTCAAGGGAGTGGAAAATCGATGCGATATCCTCGCTCAGGATGAAATCGAGATCATAGCCGAATACGTCACACAGGCGCGGATCCTCATAGCAGCGGGTATTGAACCGCACGCTTGCGATTCCGTTTTCCGCAAGCCCGTGCGCAAGTTCTTTCCGGAATTCGGAATTGGAGCCCGACTCATTCATCGCATCATCTGTCTCTTCCCCGACAAGAACCGCAACCGGCGGAAGGTCTTCCTTCTCCCCGTCTTCGTTTACCGGCAGGGTCAGAATTCCCGTGATCTTCGGTTCATTCCCGGCATAGATCCATTCTTCCGTCCACGTTTCCGAGGACTCCGGTTCACTGAACGGCGGCCGCATCAGACATTCCATGGTTTCAATCTGCAGCGCTTCATTCATCCGGATCACTGCTTCCCGCACACCGGAGCTGCCGGACAGATAAACCACAGCACCGATACAGCCGTCACGAAAGATCGGAGCGGCTCCGGCAGGCGCATAGGTTTCCTCTCCATCGGCGAACCACTGTTCTTTTACGGAAGACGCATCGGTTTCCGCGGCGAAAAGAGCAGCGAGATCATCCCATCGCTCCTCCGCCAGGGCATATTCAATTTCGTTTGCCTTCTTTGCGACATCCCCGTATGTCAATCCGGGCACGGTATAGCTCTGCATCCGGGGTGCCGGTGTCGCTTCCGGTTCGGGAAGCTGCTCCGCAGCAGGATCGCTCCGGTAACAGCCGGCCAGAAGAACCGCACAGAGAAGGCCGATTCGTATTGTCTTACGCAAAGGGTCCCTTTCTTTTCCGCCGGTAAAGATTAATCCCGGCAATCAGCGCAATACCACAGCACACGGCAGCGATCGCAGCCGGAAGCGTATAGGATGCCTCATTCAGCTGCTGTGCCATGGTCATTCCTTCATCAATCTGCCAGTTGACCGAAGAGTCCGGTGTCACAACCGGGTCTTTCTCATTTTCCGGTTTGGGTTTTGGAGCCCCGGCTGTGCTGAGATAGTTTCTGACATCTTTTTCCACAAATTCAAACGGACGGTCGCCGCCTTCCAGCAGAACCCGGTTGAATTCTTTCAGGTCAAATGCCGTTCCGAGTGCTTCCTCCGCTTCCCAGCGCAGGGAAAGGAAGCGCATCATCCCGATGCCGTACGGCAGTAAGAGAGCCGGGCGCTGAACGACAAAGTCTACCAGTTCCGGGGCGCTCGCTCCGTTAAGACCGATTCCCTCCAGCCAGTCGGCAACTTCATCCGTGCTCCAGCCAAGACCGTTGACCGCAAGATCGACGGCCGCATCCTCCACATAGGAAAGCGCAATATAGATGCGGTTCAGCTCTGCCGCATCGGGATCGATATCGCTGAATTCCCAGGCGCACCATTCGGAATACATGCCCCAGCCTTCCTGATACCCGATAAAGTCATAGGCAAGGCGCAGGTCCGGCTGATCGGTATTCATAAACCAGGTGATCTGAAACAGATGGCCCGGGAACGCCTCATGCGCAAGCGTGGAATACAGCTCGTTCGGATCATCCCCTACCGCATCTTCATTGATCTTGATTACATTATGGCGGATGTCATCGATCGGCGGAGTGAGATAATATGCGACCGTCGAATCGTTGGCCACCGAGGGATCCAGATAGTCATATTCATAAGTGACTTCCGGCCCTTCCGGAAATCCATCGAGATGCGACTGCAGATAACGCAGCACTTCATCCGGTGTGCGGAGCGAAGTGGTTTCACTCTCGTATAGATCATCCACATTGGGGTTGCTTAAATAGAGGTCGATATACCGGTCGACCAGTGTCTCCAGGAACACGCCGCAGTCATCCAGCATCTTTTCGACACTGTCATTACTGCTCGTCTTGTATCGGGCAAGCGCAGCGTAATACTCTTTCCCGCCGTTTCGGTAGTTCGCAGTGCCGCCTTCATACGAGCGGCTGCCGCGCAGCTTCTCAAGTTCTCTGCCGGCTTTTTCATAGGCCGGGATATAGGCATTGATCACGATGTCGCGGTTGCGTTCCCTGAACTCCGCTTTTTCCGCATCACTCAGCCCTTCCAGCTCCTCAATCCGGTTGTTGAAGATGACAATGAGTTCACTGTCTTCTTTCTTTGCGGTGAAATCATCAATCGCCTCTTCCGTCATATCCAGCTGGTCATCCCGCAGGAAGAAGCCTTCCTTTGCCTGACGTCTTGTGACATCCAGAACGTCATCGATATATTCAGGTACGGAAGCCAGCGCCGTAAGATAATCTTCCACATCTTCTTCCCGGTAAAACCGGAATTCCGTAAAATTGGTCAGAAGATTGTCAATCACACCGGAAGCCGGGTCAAAACAGCTGTCATACAGCGGCATCGAATTCAGCTCCCGCATGGATTCGAGATAGCGTTCATACGTATAGTAGATCCTCTGCCGGTCTTCCGTCAGCGCATCCGGATCGATCGCATGAAGGCGTTCCAGCGCTTCCACCGTGTTCTGAACTTCCTTCTCATAGGACTCCCAGCTGCCGTCTCCGATGGTTACCTCCGGTTTGGTGACCGACTTCGCTTTATAGTCCTTAAGCGTATAATGCATGGTCATATAATCGCTTTCCATGCGGCGGACAAACTCTTCCTGACAGAAGGTTTCAAACGCGCTCTGATCATCTTCCGCATATACACCGATCTGCGCAGATCCTGCTGCGACAGCGCACGCAAGGACCGCTGCCGTTATCTGTTTCAGAATTCTCATCGGTCGCCTCCTTTTTTTATAACGTTCTCATTATAACAAGAAAAAACAGGATCAGCCGACTGCCCTCCCGGGCGATTGTTTCAGGCTGAGAAAAACCGCATCCGAAAATGCGGTTTGTGCGGACTGCAATTATTCCTGAATACTTTCCTGAATGCTCTTCAGCGGTTTTGAAAGCACAAGACAGCTGTATGCAGGTACGTGGAATTCCTGCGTCAGATCCCCTGCGGGATCTCCGTTTTTGTCTGCGATCACACGGTATTCGGTCTCAAACCGATAGTGATGTTCGTTCGAAGACGGATTGAAGATCACCCGGAGCCCGCCGGATCCGGCAGCTCCGTCCACGACATCGATATCATAGAGTACAACATATCCGTCCGCGAGCGAGAAATGCACAAATTTCTCGGTCTCCGTACCGCTTTGAAGCCGGAAGCCGTAGTATCGCTTTCGCAGCGCAATCATCTTTTCGGTATAAACGACCATGTCATGATTGAAGACCATCCGATCCCAGTTCATCTGATTGATCGTATCTCCGGAGTTATAGGAGTTGGACTCATCCTGTTTACTGCCGCAGAATTCCATTCCCTGATGCAGGAACGGAATCCCCTGCGCCGTCATGGTCGCCGCAATCATCAGTTTCTGACGCTGCAGGCGGATTTCCCGCGGTTCATCGGCACAGCACATATGCATCTTGTCCCAGGCTGTTGCGTTGTCATGGGTTTCCAGTGCGTTGATACTCTGGCTCGGATTGTCAAACCGCAGGAAATACGGATCTCCCTTGGTATTGCCGCTGAGCGCGCTGCACATATCAAACGCCAGTCCGAGATTGCCGGTCAGATATCCTTTGTCATATTTGCCGTCATCGCCGGTCTTGCCTTTGGCGACATCCCGGAAGGTATCGTTGAAATGCCCGATTCCCGGCATCCGGTGCTGATTGTAGATCCGGGCTTTCTGATCATCCGGAAGCGCGGTGGGCATATCCCACCCCTCGCCGTAGATCAGCACATCCGGACGGATCGAACGGGCCGTCCGGTAGATTTCATTCATCGTATCCACATCGAGGATTCCCATCAGATCAAACCGGAAGCCGTCAATGTTATAGAGCTTCATATACATCCGCACCACATCGAGGTACAGCTTCCGCATCATCGGACGGGTACTGTCGAGATCGTTGCCGCAGAAACTTCCGTTGGACATCCATCCCGTGTCGGTATAGCGGAAATAATAGTACGGTACGATCCGGTCAAACGGAGATTTCGCGACATCATACATATGATTGAACACCACATCCAGGGTGACCTTCATCCCGCGGCTGTGAATCGCGGAAACCATTTTGCGGAATTCCACGACTCTTGCGTACGGGTCTGCCGCATTGGTGCTGTAACTGCCTTCCAGCGAAAAGAACTGTTCCGGGTCATAGCCCCAG
Organism: uncultured Solobacterium sp.; assembly: GCA_905235315.1. GTDB lineage: Bacteria > Bacillota_I > Bacilli_A > Erysipelotrichales > Erysipelotrichaceae > Bulleidia. Next base: position 7,487 of record CAJOLG010000004.1, read on the forward strand.
TTGTAGCCGCGTTCCGGATGCAGCTCGTCCACGGTCAGAAAGTCCATGACCGGCTGCAGCTGCACGTGTGTAACACCGAGTGAGGCAAGATAATCAAGCCCGGTGGGGTATCCTTTCCAGGAGGTACCGCCTTCGGCAAGCGAAATAAACTTTCCGTTCGTCGAAGTACCGGTGTCCTTCGAACTGGTCATATCCCGCACACTGCATTCGTAAATGACTGCGTCTGTGGGGCTGCTCATGACAGCCGCGACCCCATGGTCTTCAATCGCCCGGATGACTGCGGGATCGATGACTGCAGAATGGCGGCTGTTGGCATCGGAACTGATTCCGTAGGGATCGATGCTTTCAATCATCTGGCCGTCCCGCTCAATCAGATAGGCATAGAGGTGATGCTTCAGATCGCCTGTCACCCGGCAGCGGAATACCCCTTTTTCTCCGCGGCTCATCGAATGCAGTTCGGCATTTCCGCTCCGGTCAATCAGTCGCAGATATACATGAACCGCAGTCGGTGCCCAGAGCGCAAAATCCGTATAGCCAGGATGATAAAAGGATCCGAGATCATCCCCGTGATACGTAAACTGGCGGTCAAACTCCGCAGTGCGGACGATATGCCGCACCTGAAGCGGCACATGTCTGCCATGGGATTCGTGGATGGAATAGGAATGGCCGAACGAGAATACTGCAGGAATGGTAAGGTCATACCGCATTTCCCGGTCATGTTCCTCAACTCCGCGGATGATACAGTCACTGAAGGTGCCGTCATCCCCGGTCAGATAAAACCCGCCGGCCTGGCCGTTATAATAATCCTTCGATAAACAGACCTGTACTCGTCCGAAATCATCAAGATATGCTTTCATCGTCATAAGAAAACCCCCAAAAGAAAGGCGTTCAACGGAACGCCCTTATCTTATGCTAAAACAGTGTACTTCGCAATCAGAGTTTGACCGGCTTGACATGCCAGATTTCCTCAGCGTACTGACGGATCGTGCGGTCGCTGGAGAAATATGCGGATTTCGCAATATTGATCAGACAGCTTCTTGCCCATGCGCTGCGGTCTTCATAGCGGCGCGAAATCTCTTCCTGCGCCCTGACATACGAATCAAAGTCGGCAAGCACAAGGAACTCATCGTTTTTCATCATCAGTTCATCATAGATCGGCCGGAAGTCATCATTGTTTCCGTTCCAGGTTCCGTCGATGAACGAGTTCATAACGTTGCGGATGCGCGGATCGCTGTGGAGGTAATCCACCGCACGGTAGGTCTGCCGGAACGAATCAATCTCTTCGATCGTGAGTCCGAAGATCACATCATTCTCCCGGCCGACCAGACGGTCGATCTCAACGGTAGCGCCGTCCAGGGTACCGAGCGTGATCGCACCGTTCATCATGAATTTCATGTTTCCGGTTCCGCTGGCTTCCTTGCCGGCCGTGGAAATCTGTTCGGATACATCCGAACCGTTCATCAGGGTTTCGGACATGGAAACACTGTAGTTCGGTAAGAACACCACTTTCAGCATTCCCTTCATATCCGGATCGTTATTGACCTTCTTCGCAACACAGTTGATCAGTTTGATGACCTTCTTCGCGAACACATATGCCGGTGCGGCTTTGGCCGCAAAGATAAACGTATGCGGATAGATCCGGAAATTCGGGTCTTCCTTGATCCGCTGATACAGATAGATCACATGCATGATGTTGAGCAGCTGCCGCTTGTATCCGTGCAGACGTTTTGCCTGCGAATCAAAGATGGAATTGGTGTCGACTTCAATTCCGGTGCTGCGGCGGATATAGGCCGCAAGGATCTCTTTCCGTTCCTGCTTGACCTGCAGGAACTTCTCCTGAACTTTGCGGTCATCCACATAGTTCATCAGCCGTTCGATTTTTCCGAAATCGGTCTCATACCCCTTGCCGATCGTTTCATCCAGCAGTTTTCTGAGTTCGGGATTGCTGTAGAGCATCCAGCGGCGCGGTGTGATGCCGTTGGTCTTGTTCTGGAACCGTTCCGGGGCCATCTCATAGTAATCTCGGAACAGCGTGGTCTTAAGCAGCCCGCTGTGCACTTCCGCAACTCCGTTGATCGTATGGGACATCAGAACCGCAAGACGGGCCATATGAATCATGCCGTTGTCAATGATGCGGGTATCATACCAGAGGTTATTGCGGTTCGGGAACCGCTCATACAGATAATGTCCGTACCGGCTGTTGATTTCGTCAATAATCATATAAATGCGGGGAAGGAGACGCTGTACATACTGTACCGGCCATTTCTCGAGTGCCTCGCTCATGACGGTGTGGTTGGTGTAAGACATAACCTGCACGGTAATGTCATGCGCCCGATCCCACTGATATCCGTATTCGTCCATCAGAACCCGCATCAGCTCGGGGATCGCAAGAACCGGATGGGTGTCATTGAGCTGAATGGAAACCATCTCCGGGAGATTGTCGAGCGATTCATTGCTTTTGAGGTGTGCCTTGATGATCGCATCGATTCCGGCGCAGACAAAGAAGTACTGCTGCTTGAGACGCAGGTATTTTCCCTCTTCCGTGGAGTCATCCGGATACACATTCAGACAGATCTCATTGACCTCCTGCAGGTATTTCTGGTACGTCATCCAGGACGGAGAGCGGTCACTTGCCTCGGCTGACCAGAGACGGAGTGTATTTGTCATTTTTGTATTTGCGCCGATCATCGGCATATCGTACGGAACCGCAAGGATGTGCTCCGCATTGACATGGTTGAAATGCAGGTTGCCGCTGCTGTCTCCGGTCACTTCCACATTTCCCCAGAATTTGACATCCACGGCGTGTTTGGGTTTGCGGACTTCAAACGGGTTTCCGATCCGCATCCAGATATCGGGAACCTCGACCTGATTTCCCTCACTGTCAATCAGCTGGCGGAACAGACCGCACTGATAGCGGATGCAGTTGCCGTGTACCGGATAGTTCTCGGTTGCGGCACTGTCCATAAAGCATGCCGCAAGACGGCCGAGGCCGCCGTTGCCGAGTCCCGCATCGCGCTCCATGGCAGCGATACTGTCATAACTGATGCCAAGATCCTTCAGACCTTCCACAACGATGTCATAAATACCCAGGTTTTTCAGATTGCTGGTAAGCGAACGGCCGAGCAGGAATTCCATTGAGAAGTAATATACCTGCTTCGCCTTCTGTTTGCGCGTTGCGACCTTGGAATCTTTCCAGTTGACGGACGCATACGTGCGCACCATATCGCCTAAAACCAGATACCGCTCAGAAGGATGGGTTTCTTCAACGGTGGTGCCGTAGGACTCAACCAGCTTCTGAGCAAATTCCTTTTTAAACTCTGTTTTGTTTTTAAACATAAACGTCCTCTTTTTTAAATGGTATACTGCGCCAGTATACCATTATTTTTTTTTATATATAAGCCCCTCCGGGGATACGGCAGTCACTTCCTGGGGGACGGTGCCTTCCGCGGGCAGGTAAACCAGACTGCCGCAAACGGAGCGAGCCGGATCGTAATCTTCTGCGGGAACCGGGCCGGTTCTTTGACTGCCTTTGTGCGGAGCGGTTTGTAGTTGCACATATTACAGCCATGGTAGATGTCCTTTTCCGTATTCAGGATCTCCGTCCAGGTACCCTTTGCCGGCACCGGAACATCATACGTTTCGTAAGAAGCCGAAGTCAGGTTCATAATGCAGAGCAGATACTCCTGATCCGCCTGGCGGAAGAAACTGAATACCGACTGTTTTGCGTTATCCGCATCGATCCACTGGAATCCGCTGAAGTCATAGTCTTCCTCATAAAGCGCCGGATGCGCCTGATAGATCCGGTTGAGATCGGTGAAGAACCGAAGAAAACTGTCATGGGCCGGATATCTCAGGAGAAACCAGTCAAGTTCCTGTTTCTCGTCAAACTCCCGGAAGGAAGCGAGCTCGTTCCCCATGAAATTCAGTTTCTTTCCCGGATGCGCATACATATAGGCATAGAGGGTCCGGACCTGGGAAAACTTCTGCTCATAGTCGCCCCACATCCGGTCAATGATCGTTTTCTTTCCGTGAACATTCTCATCATGGCTGAGGGAGAGCAGAAACCGCTCACTGTAAAAATAGGCCATGGAAAACGTCAGCTTCTGATGTTCATAAACCCGGTACAGCGGATCGGTTCCGAAGTACTTCAGGGTATCGTTCATCCAGCCGAGATCCCACTTGTAATCAAAGCCGAGCCCGCCGTCCAGCGTGGAAGCTGTCACATGGGCATAGTCCGAGGAATCCTCCGCAATCAGCATTACCTGCGGAAACTCCTTCTTCAGATAATAGTTGAACCGCTTCATGAAGTTCAGCGCGCCGTCATTGGTGCCGCGGTTTCGGTTGCCGCCCCAGTAGATCATATTGGAGACCGCATCCATGCGGATTCCGTCAATGTGATAGATCCGGCACCAGAAGACCGCACTTGAAATCAGGAACGAACGCACTTCCTCATTCCAGAGGTCAAAGTTCAGGGTTCCCCACTGGCTTTCCGCATCTTCCGGCTTCCGGTATTCATACAGTGCCTGCCCGTCAAATTTCCGGAGGCCGAACGAATCCTTCACAAAATGAACCGGAACCATATCCATGATCACCCCGATGCCCGCACGGTGACACGCATCCACAAAATGGGCAAACTCTGTCGGATTGCCGTACCGGCTCGTGCAGCTGTAATATCCGGATGCCTGATACCCCCAGGATCCGTCAAACGGATGTTCGTTCAGCGGCATCAGTTCAATATGCGTAAACCCATGTTCTTTTACATAGGGAATCAGGTTTTCTTCCAGCATCCCGTAGGTATACGGAAACTCCCCGTTTTTCTTCCATCCGCCGGCGTACACCTCATAGATCGATACCGGACGGTCAAAGCCGACGCTGCGCTCCGTCATCCATTTTTCGTCACTCCAGCGGATATCGTAGATGTTATAAACCTTTGAAGCATTTTCCGGCCGCGTTTCGCTGTAGAACGCATAGGGATCGCTCTTATCCAGAAACGTGCCGTTTTTATCCTCAATCCGGTATTTATAGGAATCCCATTCCTTCACACCCGAAATAAAAATACTCCAGATCCCGCTGAACCCGGTGCGTGACATCCGGTCCCGCGTCCCGTCCCAGTCATTGAAACTGCCGATCACGCTGACATTTCGCGCATGCGGCGCATATACCGTAAAGCGGACCCCTTCGCTGCCTTCGTACGCAAAATGCGCACCGAACATCTGCCAGGCATCGATACAGTGTCCCTGATGAAAATCTTCAATGATTCTCGCATGATCCATACAGAAATTCCTCGCTTCTGTCTTGAATCTATTTTACGTCATCCGACGTACTCTGATGAAAATTTTCACTGATTTTTTCACGCATCCGTCGGAAATACCTCTCCCGAAAGACAAACAAAAAAATACAGCCATGCGTCCGCATGACTGTATCTGTTCTGACAAAACTCAGGAGAGGATCGGCTTGCAGGCTTCTGCGAGCTCATCCTTTTCCTTCTGCGCTTCCGCAAGATCCTTGCCGAGGGTTGTGAAGTAGGTTTTGATCTTCGGCTCGGTTCCGGACGGACGCACGATAACCGACGCCCCGTCTTCCAGCGTATAGAGCAGCACATTGGACTTCGGCAGACCGGTTTCCTCCGGCTTGTTGTAGTCCGTGACCTTGACGACTTTGCGGCCCGCAAACTCTTTCGGCGCATTCTCCCGCAGGGAGGTCATGATGCCGGCCATCTTGTCCATACCGGACAGGCCCGGGAACTCGAAGCTGTCGACCTTGTTCAGATACCGGCCGTACTGCGCGTAGATCTCTTCCAGACGCTGCTTGATGGAGGAGCCGATGGAACGGTAGTAGGCTGCCATTTCACAGATCAGCATCGATCCGATGATCGCATCCTTGTCTCTGACATACGGTCCGGCCAGATATCCGTAACTCTCTTCAAATCCGAAGATGAAACGGTCGACTTCCCCTGCCGCCTCAAGCTGAGCGATCTGATCACCGATCCACTTGAAGCCGGTCAGAACGTGACGCAGTTCAACACCGTAGTGCTCCGCAATCTTGTCGGCCAGCGGTGTGGAGACGATGGACATGCATGCGACAGGGTTCTTCGGCATCGTGCCGTTTTCAATTCTTCCTGCGCAGATGTAGTCAAGCAGAAGCGCGCCCATCTCATTGCCGCTGACAAGCTCATAGCTGCCGTCCGGACACTTCATGGCGATGCCGACGCGGTCCGCATCCGGATCGGTTGCGAGCATCAGGTCAGCGCCGGTTTCCTTCGCCAGTTCCAGGCCCTTTTCAAGCGCCTCGAAAATTTCCGGATTCGGATACGGGCAGGTTGTGAAGTAGCCGTTGGGATATTCCTGTTCGGGTACGATCGTAATATCGGTGATGCCCATGTCTTTCAGGACATGCGTTACCGGCACAAGACCGGTTCCGTTGAGCGGAGAATAGACCAGTTTGAGTCCCGCGGTACGGCATAAACCAGGACGTACCTGACGTGCTTCGATTGCCTCGTAGAGCGCGTCTTTGCAGGCATCTTCCACAAACTTGATCAGGCCTTTCTCAACTCCTTCCGCAAAGCTCATGTACTTTGCGCCGGTCAGGACATCGGTCTTCTGAATGCTGTCATATACAACAGCGGCCGCATCATCCGTCATCTGGCATCCGTCCGGCCCGTAGGCTTTGAAGCCGTTGTATTTTGCCGGGTTATGGGATGCCGTGATCATGATGCCCGCATTGCACTTGTAATATCTTGTCGCAAAGCTGAGCGCCGGTACGGGCATCAGTTCATCATAAATACGGACATTGATCCCGTTCGCCGCAAGAACGCCTGCCGCATCGCGCGCAAAGTTCCATCCCTTGAGACGGGAGTCATAGGAAATCGCGACTGTCTGTGTGCCGCCCTGGGTCTTTACCCAGTCAGCGACACCCTGCGTTGCCTGACGTACTACCCAGATGTTCATGCGGTTTGTGCCCGCACCGAGAGTTCCGCGCAGACCTGCGGTTCCGAATTTCAGCGCAACTGCGAAGCGCTCTTTGATCGCTTCTTCATCATCCTTGATGGAAAGCAGCTCCGTCTGAAGATCAACATCAAGAAGATCTGCGTCAAGCCAGCGTTTGTAATCATCCATGTACATAATTTTCAAATCCTTCCGTTCTAATTGTGTTTCTGCAGGAAAAAAAGAAGATGCGCTCAGGCATCCTCTATTCGATGATTCAGATTAAGCGATTACTTTCTGAGCACGAAGTACTTCTTCAATTGTCTTGATCGCGACATCTTCATCGTCACCGTCACAGGTGATTGTGATTTCGGACTGAGTCGGGATACCGAGAGACATAACGCCCATGATGGACTTCATGTTGACTGTGCGGCCCTTGTAAGCAACCTTAACTTCGCTCTTGAACTTGCTGGCAGCGTTTACAGCCACGGTAGCCGGGCGTGCGTGCAGTCCTACGGGATCTACAACTGTTACGGAAATCTGTTTCATTAAGTTAATCCTCCTTATGGAATGTAAGACAATTTTACTTCAAGCAGGGGAATCTTGCAAGCGGTTACAATCCCCCTGCACCTTTCGGTTTTACTTGTGATACGGTTCATGATTCAGGATGCGGAAACTTCGGTATACCTGTTCCAGAACAAGCAGCCGGCAAAGCTGATGCGGAAAGGTATTGTCTGACAGCTTCCACCGGACATCCGCGCGGCGGATCAGATCCTCGCTGACGCCGAGCGAGCCGCCGATCACAAAATCAATGACCGGTTTCCCGCCGGTGCGGCACTGATCGATATGGTTTGCCAGCGCCAGGCTGTCCATCGGCGAGCCGGCAAGATCCAGCAGGATCACATGATCCGTCTCCCGGATATGTTTCAGCAGGCGTTCCCCTTCCGCCGCCTTTACCTTTTCGTTTTCCGCGGCCGAATTTGATTCGGGTGCCTTCTCATCTTCCGTTTCAATGCATTCAATGCGGTCGTAGGGACGCAGCCGTTTCATATACTCGGCAATGCCGTCCTTCAGCCATTTGTCCTTGACCTTTCCGCAGGCGATGATCCGGATCATTTCAGAGTTACCGTAACCGCGTTCTCGGTTTCACCGCGGATCATCGACAGTTCAATCACATCGCCCGGCTTATGGCTGTACAGAACCTTGCGCAGGGAATCCTGCGAGCTCAGCAGCACATCATCCGCAATCTGAATGAAATCATTTGCCTGCAGACCCGCTTCCTGGGCCGGGGATCCTTCCATCACTTCCACGATAACGAGCCCGGTATTCTGATCGAGCGGAATACTCATCGCGCTTTTCTGATAGAGTTCCAGTTCCTTGACATCCTTTGTGATTACACCGAGATAGCCGCGCTCCACGCTTCCGTTGCGCCGAATCTCATCTGCTGCCTGAATAATATCCCCGGTTCCGACCGCAGCCGCAAGCCCGCTGCGCTCCCCGCTGTATGCTTCGGTAAGAATACCGACCAGCTGGCCGCTGAGATTAACCAGCGCACCGCCTTCCATCTGGGGTGTCATCACAATATCCGGGAATACCGTCTCCACGATCCATTCCGCTTCGGAATCGGCGCTGCTCCGGTATTTCTGAGCGGATCTTGCGGTGATGCCGAACCCCGCGTCACCGCTCTGGGTATGCAGGTTTCTGCCGCTCAGCGCGACAACATATTCCCCCTGCTTCAGATTTGCGGAAGACCCGGTCTGGATCGGTTCCACATCAAAGTCCGGATGGGTCAGATACAATGCGATGCCGGTAAGCTCATCTGTCCCGCGGAGTTCTCCCTCACAGGAGAGTCCGTTGTCAAAACGGATATATACCGACGCATTCGGTTCCGCCGCCTGGGCGGATGTCAGGATCCAGGTATCCGTTCCCATCACCATGTATACGACCCCGCTGCGGATCGTCTCTCCCTGCTCGGTGATCGAGGAAACCGAAACCAGTTTCTTCACCGCATCCCCGCAGAGCTCGGTCACATCGGTTGTATATCCTTCGATCGTATGATTGACGACCGGCGTATCCTCCGGATTATTGATCATATAGTCCGGCGAGCTGTGTCGCAGGTTATTGATTTGCGCTGTCAGCCACACATTCCAGATCAAAAGTCCTGCTGCAGCTGCCGCCATCCACTTTTTCATTCGGCCAGTCACCTCCCCGGAGCAGTTCATCCTGTGCCGCTGCGCACAGAATCAGGTCACTCCGCCTGCTGCCAAGCGTTTCAAGCGCCCTGCCGCTTACGGCAAGCGCCTTCTCCCGCGTATTCGCCTGCTGGCTGATATGCGCCAGCACCACCAGTTTTGTATTTACGGTCACAATCTTTCTCAGAACCGCCGCACAGTCCTCATTGCAGAGGTGCCCGCTGTCCCCGGCAATGCGCATCTTGAGAAATACCGGGCGGCTTGTCTTCATCAGCATCTCTGTATCATGGTTGCTTTCCAGGATGATATAATCCGCGCCTTTCAGAAGCGGCAGGGCCGCATCCCGGATATATCCGGTATCGGTGATATATACCAGCTTCCCGTTTATGCTTTCAATCACAAACCCGACCGTATCCGGCACATCATGGCTGAGGGCAATCGGTGTGATCGTAAGATGCCCGATCTGAAACGGTACCTCCGGAACGATCTCCGTCCGGCTGACGCCGCTCAGCCGGCATGCGCTGTACAGCGGGCGGTGCTGAACCGTTTTCAGCTGCGCAATGTGATCGGTATGATCGTGGGTGATCAATACGGCATCCAGGTCATCCGGCCCGATGCCGAGTTCATTCAGCCCGGCCATGATCCGATTCTTTGTGCCGCCGCAGTCGATCATCAGGCTGACCCGTTCATCCTGAAGAAGGAAGCAGTTTCCCTTGGAGCCGCTTCCGCAGAGTAGGAATCTCATAGAACCGTCAGCACGGCAGGAACCCGTCGCACGGGTTATACCGTTCTCCTTCATACATGATAAAGAAATGCGTATGCGGTCCCGTCGCAAGACCCGTCATACCGATCTGTCCGATGACATCGCCTTTATCAACGACCGTTCCTTCTTCCAGCGGAGAAGGCACATTCATATGGCCGTAATAGGTCTCATATCCGTTGTTATGATCGATGATGATGTAGTTTCCGTTGATGCCGTTATAGGAATTGACTTCGATAACGCCGCGGTCTGCCGCATAAATCGGTCCGTAACGGTCATACGCATTCTGAATATCGATTGCGCGGTGGCCGTAGTAGCATCCCCAGTGACAGGAGATAAACGGGTTGTCGACCGGCCACTGGAAGCTTCCGGTTCCGACGCCCGGTATCTGCATGGTTCCGATCTCAACGACTTCGTTGATCGGCTGCAGCGTATCAACCGAGGAAGTCAATGCGCCGCTTACAAGCACACCGTTGATCCAGCGCTCGGTATACAGGGAGTTCTTTGATCCGTCGACACCGGTCTGCACTTTCTGGATGACGCCCTCCCGCACTTCACTGTTGGTGCGGTACACGGTCTGTGCGATGATCGGTTCTTTTTTCATGGATTCTTTTGTGACAACGACATCGATCGGAGAAGTGAAGTAGGTGACACAGAGTACCATGCCTTCACTCAGAATCTGGTCGGTGCTGGTGATCTGATCGCGGTTGATATTCATGACCTGCGTTGCGGAAAGGTCATGGTTCTTGGATCCGACACCGGCAACCGTATCGTATTTGAGAACGGTGTAGTATTCCCGTTCTTTATTGTCGCCGTATTCCAGGTAGTCGAGCACCTCATCCATGGTGGTCCGGATCGCATCCGGTGATGCATACGTCTCCTTCATGGTGATCGTCTGCATGACCGTGACACCGATGGAGCGGGAGCCGTAGGTCTTCAGCTGCGGCGTGCTGTCGCCGCGGTTGAGAATCGCCAGCTCTTCCGGGGATATGAAATACGTCATGTATTCGGTCATTGCGCTGTTGAACAGCTCTTCATCCGAGACAAAGATCTCCGCATAAATGCCGTTTTCATCCGACAGTTCCACCCCGGTGCACTTGAGTGTAAACAGACGGTTTTCCTTCAGATAATCAAAGATCTGCGTATCAATATCTTCATAGGTGATATAACTCTGCTCGCTGATCAGATATACATCGGTACCGAGACCGACTTCCGAACCGGGATACTGCTCGGCATAGAGTTCCTGATAGATGGAACGCAGAAAAGCGTCGAGATCCCGGCGGCTGCTGAGAACCCCGACGAGTTCGCCCGAACTGTACAGGCGGTACACATCATGCGGCGTGCTGTCAACACGCTCCATGCGCTGCGGAAGGATCGAAGAGGATTCGCCCTCCGCGGCGGTATACGTCAGATTTGCGGCTTTCTTCAGCAGTTTCGGAATTCCGACTGCCATACCGATTGCCGCAATCAGACAGATCAAAAGGACTGCGATACGTTTCATGGTCACCCCGCGTGGCGCTCGATATTCATTAATGCGTTGGTTGTTGCCTCAAACGCAAGCTGAATCCGTCTGGTCGCGCCGTTACGATGTTTGGCAATATTGATTTCAAGTTCTTCCGTTCCGGTCTTTTCCGCTTCTTCCTTGGCTTCCGCGTCATAGTAGGATTTGCGGAACAGCAGCATGACGATATCCGCATCCTGTTCAATTGCGCCGGATTCCCGCAGATCGGACAGCTGGGGCTTCTTGTCTTCCCGGCTCTCCACGTTTCGCGAAAGCTGGGAAAGCGCAATGACCGGAACATCCAGTTCACGCGCAAGCGCCTTCAGGCTGCGGGAGATATCAGACACCTCCTGCTGGCGGTTGACGTCGCGGCCGGTACTGTTACCCGAAATCAGCTGTATGTAGTCGATCAGGATCATGGAAAGGCCGTGCTCATTTTTCAGGCGCCGGCATTTGGAGAAGATCTCCGAAACCTTGATCGAGGATTTGTCATCGATAAAGATCTTTGTGCCGCTCAGATTGTCGCCCGCCTCATTGATCCGGTTCCAGTGATCGGTCGTAAGGCCGTGGCCGGTACGCAGGTAATCACCCGCTACCCGGCTGCGCGCACTGAGCAGACGTGTCGCAAGCGATTCCGCACTCATTTCGAGCGAGAAGATTGCGACTGCCTCCTGCGGCTGATAAGCTGCCACATTCAGGGCAAGGTTCAGCGCAACTGCCGTCTTTCCCATGGAAGGACGGGCTGCCAGAATAATCAGGTCTCCGCGCTGAAATCCGTGCGTGACCCGATCAAGCGCATCAAATCCGGTACGGATGCCGACAATCGTATTGTTCTGGGAAGACAGTTTATGAATCCGGTCAATGACCGTATTCATCAGTTCGGGAGAACTGTGGAATTCCCCGGTCTGCCGGCTGCGGGAAACATCGAGAACCGCACGCTCGGCATTGTCGAGATAATCGTTGATATTTGTGACGCCTTCCAACCCGGCTGCAGAGATCTCCCGCCCCGCTTCGATCATCCGGCGCGTCAGGGTCTTGGCTTTCAGCGTCTCCACGTATTTTTTCGTGTTGGCGCTGGTGACCGCCGCATTCATAAGCGAAGTCAGGGTATTGTTTCCGCCGACCTTATCAAACGTCCCCTCTTCCTGAAGCCGGGTGGCGACCGATGCCGGATCCACACTGATGTTCTCCGTATAGAGTGCCTCCATCGCTTTGAAAATCAGGCGGTAGCGCTCATTATAAAAATCATCCTGAGAAGCTCCCTCCTCAATCGCGATACGGCTGGCATTGGAAAACATCAGCATTGTGCCGAGAAGCGCTGCTTCGGCTTCCGGCGCTGACGGTAATGCGGCGAGTGTCATATTAATCGCTGCCCTTCAGGTTGACCCGGACGGTGCCGATCACGCCTTTGTACAGTTCAATGCGCACCTTTGTCACACCGAGGCTTGCGATCGGTGCGGTGTCAAGGAATTTCCGCTTGTCGATCTTATAGCCGCGCTTTGCGAGTTCTTCTGTGATCTGCTTGGTGGAAACCGAGCCGAACACCCGTCCTTCACTGCCGGAACGAACATTGAATTCCAGCATGAGATCTTCAAATTCCTTTGCGATGCGCTCTGCTTCCGCGCGGTTCTTTGCGTCCTGTGCCGCTTCTTCCTGCTTCTGTTCCTTCAGAATCTCCTTGGATTTCTCCGTCACCGGAACGGCAAGTCCTCTCGCAATCAGATAGTTGCGGCCGTAACCGTCCGCCACCTCAACGATGTCGCCCTTCTTTCCGAGCTTTTTGACATCACTTTTCAGAATTACTTTCATTGCGCACCTCCTTAAAATACTGATCTGTTGTTTCGAGCAGTTCCCGCTCCAGATCATCGATATCGCAGCGCTTGCGCTGCACTGCGGCTGCGGTCATGTGTCCGCCGCCGCCGACTGCTTCCATAATCACCTGCACGTTTACCTTTCCGTTGGAACGGGCAGAGACCGCGGTTTCGCCTTCGGTATCATTTGCGATCACAAAGACCGCATCAACGCCTTCCACCTCAAGCATCTGATCCGCCACCTGGCTCATCAGGGAGCGGGTCAGCGCACGTTCCTTATACGGAACCGTGATGATTGCGTTGTCATGCCGCTTTGCCATGGCCATGCATGAAGCCTTCAGGGTAATCTCGTCATAGGTATCCTTCAGATATTCATCCACCTCCATCGGATCCGCACCCATCTTGCGGAGGGCTGCGGCTGCCTCAAAGGTTCTCACACCGGTACGCACGTGGAACCGGTTGGTATCGATGGTCATTCCCGCCAGCATGATATTCGCACAAAGCTCGGAAATCTCAATGCGGGAAGAGATGTACGGAAGCAGTTCCGTAATCAGTTCACAGGCCGAACTTGCGCCCGCCTCAATGTAAACCAGAACCGGCTGCACTCCCATATCCGTACTGCGGCGGTGATGATCGATAACTGCGATCTTTGACGCGTTTTCCAGCAGTTTGGATCCGTTGGACTGTTTGATGTTATGGTGATCCACCATCACCGTCAGGGTTCCTGCCTGAAGCTGGTTGATCGCTTCACTCTCCGTCACAAACCGGACTTCCTGGGAGAGTTCCTCCGCATTGGCGGTCATGACCTTGGACAGCTTTTCTTCAATTCCTCCGGTCTTGCCGATAATGCATACCTGCTTGTTCAGAGCGGCTGCGGCACGGGCAACCCCGATTGCCGAGCCGACACAGTCAAAGTCCATGTTGCGGTGACCGCAGATAATCACATTGCTGGAACGGCTGATCAGTTCCCGCAGGGTGTTTGCCATGACACGGACCCGGACACGGCTGCGTTTTTCGGTCGCTTCCGAAGAGCCGCCGAAGTACTTCACTTCGCCGCCTGCCTGCTGGACAACCACCTGGTCGCCGCCGCGGCTCTGGGCAAGATCGATCAGTTTTACCGCAAGTTCATCCAGTTCATTCAGTTTTTCGGTACCGCGCGCAAATGCCATGGACAGGGTAATCGCGGCATCCTGTTTGGCGGCCGACCGGCGGATCGTATTGAGAATCGAGAAATGATCCTCGACGAGACCCGAGAACATTTTCTCGTTCAGCACCATGTAATAGCGGGAACTGGAAATGCGTTTCAGCAGGATCCCCCGCTCCCGGAAATAATCCGTCAGCGGTGTACGCACGGCCGCATCAATATTTGACAGTGCGGAATCATCCGCATACTGGGTCGCATCATCATAGTTGTCGAGCACCGCAATTCCGATGACCGGGCGTTCTTCGTTATACGACAGGATTGCGTTATGCTGGGTCGTGATATCCCGGAAGATAAGAACCGGCTCATCCTCACGGCGGCAGATCTCATACATCCGGTCATCCAGCTGTACGGTTGCCGTATCGCCCTCCCCCGAAATCAGCGGATCCACTTCCGGCAGCCAGCTCAGAACCTTGGATCCGACATGGTTCAGTCCGCGCTTCTCAAACAGTTCGCTCATCTGGGTGATGACATAGTCATCGTCATACATCAGCAGCCCGATCCCGCCGAAGAGATATGCTTCCTCCGCCGTGGATCCAAGCGCTTCCCGAACACCGATGGACTGTTCCTCCATCAGGTTTTCCAGGCGCTCGGAAAAATAGACAAACAGTGCCGCCTGAATGATCAGAATAATCAAAGCGGGCATGATCATCCGGTCAAGACCTGCCCGGAAGAAAAACAGCAGAAGCACCTCCGCTATCATTACGATAAAGAGAATACGACGCAGGTCATTGAGATTCTTTCGCATTCGAAGACGCCTCCATCAGACGTTTGTGAACGTCCGTCGTAATATAAAGAAATCCGAAGATTACCAGAAATACCGGCATGGCGAACATCACCAGCAGTCCAAGAATCATTCCGAGGGCACGCTGTTTCGGATACCGGATCCGCATAAATACAATGATCGCGATATAGCCGTACACAAGCAGATACAGAAATCCGCACATTCCAAGCCCCTGAAGCGCACTGTGCAGAAGTTCGTTTTCAAGCGGCCGGAAAATGGAATAGTAATAGCCGCAGAATCCCGCAAACGCAAGATATCCGCTCCACTTCGGCGGGTAATACTGTGATATCGGCAGCGGAGGCGCAATCGGGAACCGCAGCCGTTTCAGAAGCAGACGGCTGAGCACATGGGTCACAAACCCCTGCAGCACGCCGGTGAGAATCGCAGTCACCACAAAGATGGTTGCGATGTACTGTCCAAGGTTCAGCGTGGCCGGAATTTCCGTTCCCGCCTGCGAAAACACGTTGGACATGATCGATTCCAGTTCCTCGGTTTCCGCCGCAAGATCGTAGCCGAAGAAGGATGCGAACACGACCGTGGACAGAACGTTGACGATCGCGCCGGCGATCATCGTGATCAGAACCAGCCGGTGGGTATTTTTGCCGTCATGAATTCCGCCCCCGTAGATCAGCCCGATCAGGCTTTCCGAAGCGACATAGAACAGCGTGGTCGGCCCGCCGAGAATAAAGCCCAGCAGACACATCGCGATGAATTCGACCCAGGCGGCTTTCGCACCGTATTTGGCGGAAAAGAACACCATCGGAATCGGGAACAGGAATAAGAACATATCCTGAAACAGACCGCCGAGCTGGCGATTGATCAGTAAAACGGCACCGACAATTGCGCACATCATTGCGCCGTCTGTTATTCTTCGAACATCGTTGCTCAAAAACTTGCCCTCCAGAAAACCGGGAGTGTCCGGCTGATTTCTCATTATAGCATTTATATATATAAACAACCAATCTTCCGCGCGCAGGCGTTCCTGCCCGGAAATGAAAAAAAGACCGGCCGGTTTGATCCGGTCAGTCCTTAACGTACGGCAGTAAAGCCATCTGGCGCGCACGCTTGATCGCTACTGCGAGCTGGCGCTGATACTTTGCGCTTGTGCCGGTCACACGACGCGGTGTGATTTTTCCGTTGGCACTGATGAAGCGCTTCAGAAGCTCTACATTCTTATAGTCGATGTAGGTGATGTTGTTCTTTGTGAAGTAACATACCTTACGACCGCCCATTCTCTGTTTCTTGAATGCCATGTTTTCTCCTTTTTTCTTAATCTCGGGTTAGAACGGCAGATCGTCGCTGGCAATATCGAAACTCGGACCTGTATCGAAGTCGCTGTTCGAAATGTCACTGCCGGACGGGGAATACGGTTCCTGAGGTTCCGGTGCGTATCCGCCGTCGGAAGACGTCTGTCCCTGGGAGTGATTTCTGGATTCGAGCAGCTGCACACGATCGCACACGACATCGGTCGTATAGACTTTCTTTCCGTCGCGGTCGGTATAGCTTCCGGTCTGAATCGAACCGTTCACTCCGACAAGAGAGCCTTTTCTTCCGTAGGATCCAAGGAAATCCGCACTCTGACGCCATGCGATACAACCGATAAAATCGGCTGTCGGCTGCTGGCTGTTCTGCTGATTCTGTCCTCCGGAATAGCGGCGGTCACAGGCGACAGTAAACCGCGCATAGGAAACGCCGCTTGTCGTTTTGCGGACTTCGACGTCCCGTGTCAGTCTGCCTACCAGTACCACACTGTTAATACCGCTCATTACTTGCTCTCCTTGGTTTCAGGCTTGTCATCAATGTTGACGATCATGAAACGTACGATGCTCGGATTGATACGCATTAAACGATCAAATTCCTTAAGCGCTGCATTTTCCGCTTCAAAGGTCACGACTACGTAGTAACCCTTGGTCATATCATCAATTTCATACGCGAAATCGCGCATACCCCACTCGTTGGTCTTCGACACTTTACCGCCTTCGTTGGTAATAATGCCGTTGAGCTGCTCGATCAGGGCCGAACGCTTTTCTTCTTCCACGTTCGCATTGATGATGTACATGACTTCATACTTGCTCATTTGTACACCTCCTTCTGGTCTGTCGGCCATTTCTGGCAAGGAGCAGATGATGATAAAAATCTCATCGACTCGCCTAATGATGTTATCACTGATTGATTCATCCTGTAAAGGAAAAATCACAAAAATCCGCTGAAACAGCCTGTTTTCTGACACACAGACAGAACAGACGGGCATCACCCGTCTGTTCGCTGTCAAGTTATGTAACGAATCCGTTTCGTTCTCAGAGATCCCGGTACGTTACCTGCTGCACTCCCTGTTCTTCCAGCCATGCGCTCACAGCCGGATCACACAGCATTTCAACTTCTTTCGTGCGGTTGACCGTAAGGCTTGAGGTCTGCAGGATATACCAGTCAAGGTAGCCGGGATGGCATACGAACATCGGGCATTCATTCTCCGCATACGGTCTGAGAACCGCGTTTTTCAGCGACGTAAACGGATCATAATCCGGGTTCATACTGTCCATACTGGTGATCAGTACGGTACTGCGGAACGATACCGGTCCGCTCAGGGCAAACGGAAGCAGCGGCAGGTTATGGCGTTCTGCCACAATTTCGAGGCCTTTGAACAGGTTTTCACTGGATACCGCATGGGCTTCAAAGTATTCCGGTTCCTGTCCCGTAAGCTCTTTGAATTTCTCATACTGTGCTTCAATTTCGAGCACGACTTCATCCAGCACCACAAAGTCTTCCTTTGCGCTGCGGTAATCCCGGCTGGATTTAAACTCCCCGTTCTCATTCGTGATACTGGGGATAAGGCACGGGTCAGAAACCGGCTTCCCGACACAGACATTGGTATGCTGGCCGAGGCACACATCATATCCGGCAATCAGATCCAGGCCTGCCTTTGCGGCGGGCATATTCGGCATCAGTCCGACGGAGCGGATCAGCCCCTCCTTTACGGTTTTCGCAATACCGAGATTCACCCCCTCGCAATACCCGAGGTCATCTGCTCTGATCAATACCCGTTTTGTCATACGTGCCGGCTCCTGTTCTTATTTATTATCACCGCGGCAGAGCACAAATGTAACCCCTGCAGCTACGACGATTGAAATAATACCACCGATAATGCCATTGATGAAGTTTGCGGTGTTTCCGCCGGCATATGCGGTAAGCGCCAGGAAGTTCGCGACCGGTACCAGCGCATAGGCTTTGACACCGAGCAACGAACAGTAGAGCGCACCTGCCGCGCCTCCCGCGGCCATACCGATGAGCGGTTTGCGGGCACGGATACCGGTACCGTAAAGTCCGGGTTCTGTAACGCCGCCGATGAACGCAGCGATCATATTGGTCATTGCGAGGCTCTTCTCTTCCTTGTCTTTCACTGCCAGCCAGTAACCAAGGCACATGCCGGTTACTGCCATGGATGCGTTGACTGCACCGACCGAAACGATCGGATCGTATCCGTTTGTCGCAAAGAGCATGATCATCTGTGTGATCATTACCTGATGCATACCCGTCATGACGAGGAATTCCCAGGCAGCGCCGATAAGCATTGTGCCGATCGGACCAAGCGTATTGCCGAACCAGATAATCACGCTGCAGATGTAGTTTCCGAGCCATCCGCCGAGCGGGCCGAGAACAATCAGCATCAGCGGAAGCATGATTGCGACAGTGAGTGTAGGTACACCGAGTACCTTCAGGGAATCCGGGGTAATTTTCTTTATGAACTTTTCAACATAGCTGCCGATCCAGGTTGTGAGAATGATCGGAAGCAGGGTCGAAGCATAGCTCTGAAGCTGGGCGGGGATACCGTACACTGTGAACGGAACACCATCCGTTGCCAGAGAGACAAGCGTCGGATGAATGAGAATCGCACCGAGCATTGCGCCCATGATCGCATTCATACCGAACTTCTTGGCGGAGGTAAAACCTATCAGTACCGGGAAGAAGTAGAATGTGGAATCGCCGACAAGTGTGAACAGCGTATAAAGATCCGAGCCCTCTTTCAGTACATTCAGCATGCCCGGGCCGAGCACTGCCACCAGCATCTTGAACATCGAAGCTGCCAGCATCGCCGGGATGACCGGCGTCAGGGATCCGGACAGACCGTCCATGATCGCCGAACCGATGGATTTCAGGGTCAGCGGTTTCTTCTCTGCCGGTTTGTCCGCGTCTTCCTCAACCGCTTCCTGTTTCGCGAAGCCTCCGAGATCACAGACTTCCGCATAGACTTTGTCTACATTCGGGCCGATGATAACCTGATACTGCTTGCCGACACGGTTGACACCGAGAACACCGGGAATCTGTTTGATTGCGTCATCGTTGGGAATCGTATCGTCTTTCAGGTTGAAGCGCAGTCTTGTAATACAATGTGTTGCGAACGTCACATTGTCTTTTCCGCCGATCGCTTCCAGGACATCCGCCGCAATCTGCTTATTATCTGCCATGTTTTTCTCCTCTCAGTTTTTGAATCATTATTCAATTTTCTGTTTAACCAAATACTTGTGAAACATCAATCGAATGGCCTGTTTATGCTTTATTGTCAGTCCATCCTGAATTTGGAGCGCGCCTCCCGATTCACAACTTAAGTATATTCATTTTTGAATCATGAGTCAATATGTGATTTAAATTTTTGAATTTCCATTCATTTTTGCTTATACTTATCTCGGAGGTGACTGCTGTATGGATATCTTCACCTTAATGGAGTCAAAGAAAAACTCGTTTTCCAAAACAGATCATCTGATTTACAACTCGATCCGGAAGTTTCCGGATGATTACGCATCATTATCCATTAATAAGATTATTGAACGGCGTGATTTTTCCCAGCCTTCCCTGACCCGGTTTGCGAAGAAACTCGGATTCAGCGGATTCAATGAGTTCCAGTATCAGTTCCGCAGGGATCTGTTTGAAAACCCTTCCCGGGAGAATGGAAAAAGCCGGCCGGAGATCTATGCGGACCAGCTGCTCCTGGTGGCCCGCACCCTGCCGGATGACGTCATTGACGAGATTGCCGACCGGTTTATGACCAGTTCCTGTGTCTATCTGTTCGGAACCAGTCTTTCCCGGATGCCGGCAGACTTTATCGTGGAAGCCATGCGTATTATCGGGGTGCGGAATGTTCAGCTCCTCCCGGCGGACGCATCCGCTGTTCCTTACCGGAAGGAAGATCTCTTTCTCTGCTTCTCCGCCCATTCCGGCCACTGGTGTATCAATACCGTAAACAAAATGGCCCAGTCCGAGGAACGGCCGTATTCCATCCTGGTCACAATGAGCCCCAAACATCCCCTGCGGGGAAAATTCGATCAGGTCATTGCCTTTCCGGAAGCGCCTTCTTCCGGCAATGCAAGAATGATTCTGAATGACACCATGGCATTTATGATGTTCA